>WFYB01000207.1 GCA_015490315.1 Sulfurovum sp.
AAAGAAATATCCAAGCAAGCACTTTGTATAATCCGTTACTATTTGATACATTTACGAAGGGGTATGCTTGTCCAATGTTACGTTAATACTCTTGGGGGCAGGAAGCTCATCGAGATTTGATAGCAGTGTCAAGAAACAGTGGCTCTACTCAACAGAGCAGCCGCTCTGGCTTCAGGTCGCACGCCATTTCGAAGCACTCCACCCTTTTGCGAAGATCATCATCGTCTCCTCTGCCGAAGATATACGCTTCATGCCCTACTTTGCGGACTATACTTATGTAGTGGGCGGCGATAGCAGACAGGCATCGCTCACCAATGCGCTTGCCAAGGTGCAGAGCCGCTATGTACTGGTGAGTGACATCGCGCGAGCCTGTGTACCTGCCGATATGGTAGCGCGCATACTCGCTGCCAAAGAGGAGGCAGCATGCATCGTTCCTGCACTCAGTGCTACCGATACGCTCTATATGGATGACCTTCCCCTTGACAGAGAGAAGGTACACATCATCCAGACACCGCAGCTGAGTGTTACCGAAACACTCAAAAAGTCACTAAAAAGTGACAAACTCTTTACTGATGACTCCTCTGCCATCGCAGCACTCGGGGAGAAAATACACTTTGTCGAGGGTGACACCAGAGCACACAAGCTGACTACGGTTGCCGATCTGGACAAGCTGCCCTGTCTTCAGCCACCTGTCAAGCGGACGATGACCGGCTTTGGTCTGGATATCCATCCTTTTGAGCTGGGCAAACCCATGGTACTTGGTGGTGTGGCGATAGACTCAGAAGTAGGATTCAAGGCGCACAGTGACGGGGATGTGGCAATCCATGCACTCATCGATGCACTGCTTGGTGCCGCAGGTATGGGAGATATCGGAGAGCTCTACCCCGATACTGATGCCACCTACAAAGGTGCAGACTCCAAAGTACTACTGCAAGATACTGTCAGTAAAGTGCAGAGCCACGGCTTCGAGATCGGCAATGTCGATCTGACCATCCTTGCCCAAGCACCCAGGATCAACCCCTACAAACTACAGATACGCAAAACCCTCGCTTCACTGCTGCAGCTTCCGATGCAGCGTGTCAATATCAAAGCAACCACCGCCGAAAAACTCGGCTTTGTCGGAAGAAAAGAGGGAGTGACCGTGCATGCCGTCGCTACTTTGCACTATTTTGACTGGACAAAACTCATCTCAGGACAGACATCATGAAAATCATTATCGTAGAAAACGAACTCTATCTGGCACAAAGTATCGCCTCCAAACTTGGCGAAAACGGATTTGAGACAGAGATCTTCAGTTCGATCAAAGAGGCGATGGAGAGCAGCGGCGATGTCTATCTCCTCTCGACCAACCTGCCAGGACAGAACACCGCGCCACTCATCACCAAGTTTCAAGATAAGATCATCATCCTGATGGTCAACTATATCAATAACGACACTGTCAGTGAACCGTTGAAGCTCGGAGCACGCGACTATATCGTCAAACCTTTCATGATAGAGGAGCTGCTTCGCAAGATCGAACACTATCAGGAGTATCAACAGCTCAAACGCCATACCGAATTTTACCGTCACTATATAGACGATCTGCTCAAAGATATCACCATAGATATAGATATCGATATCACTAAGTTCAATACGCCATTGATTATCCAGACCAACTACCAAAGACTGGTAGACAAAGTGGTCTTCGAATATGCACAGCATCACGACAGGCTTCTAAGCTTTGTCCCGCTCAGTGACAAGGACTGGAAAGAGAAGATAGAGACAAGCCCCAAAGAGGCTCTCCTCTATCTCACAGAGATACACACCCTCAAAAAAGCAGAAAAAGAGAAACTGCTCGAAATGCTAAAACCCCGCAACTTTATCCTCTGTGCCACCTGTGAAATAGAATCTGACTATGAGACGATCACACTCAATGCCGACTCTAAGCTCTATGACCAAAATGAGATCCTTACCATCGATGACTACGTCAAATTTATCGTCAACTCGTTCCAATACAAGTTCCCCGATACAGAACTCTCCAAAAAGCTCGGGATCTCACGCAAAAGTCTCTGGGAGAAGAGAAAAAAATATGGTCTATTCAAGAAAAAGTAGAGGTGCCAAATGAACAATAGAAAATCACTCTATATCGATACCGAAGCACTCTCTACCCTCGCTCTCGTCAAAGCAGGGCTCATCTCTCCTGTCGAGGGATTGATGGGAGAACAAGAAGCGAAAGAGGTCGACAGTACCAAAATGTACAAGGGCGTACCCTTCCCATTCTCCTTTATCCTTGCTCCAACTGGAGATAAGAACCGTCAGACACTTCAGATGCTGAAAAAAGGAGAGAAAGTCGATCTGATCAACGAAGGCAAGAAGGTAGGCGAACTCATCGTCGATGAAACCTTCAAGATCGATCCCAGACAACGCCTCTACAACATCTACGGCACCTACGACCAGTCTCACCCGGGAGTCAAAAACACACTTGCAAGGCTTGGCGAGATCGCTGTGAGCGGAGAGTACACGGTAAAGTATCCGCTCATCACCGACAATATCAACCGTATCGAAAAGATGATCAACAAAACAGGTGCCAAGTTCATCTCCTCACTGATGCTCGCCGCCAACCCGCTCAACCGTGCGCATGAGAGGATGATTCGTCAGGCTGTCTCCGATTCGGATCTGCTGATCATCTTTTTACGTAAGCCGTTTACCTCGGAGGGGCTCAGATACGATATCAGACACAATGCCCTTACCACCTTCGTCGACAACTTCCTGCCGCGCAACAAAGTGCTTATCATCCCCTTTGAAAATACCTATATTTTCGCCGGATATAACGAACTGATCCTCGATGCCCTGCTGGCAAAAAACTACGGCTGCCATCAGCTCGTCGTTGGGAAAAACCACGGAGGACTGGGGCTCTACTATGACCAGAACCGACTCAACTCTGTCTTTGACCTCTGCAAAAATATCGATATCCATATCAAAACAGTCGATGAATACGTCTACTGCGATACCTGTAAAACGCTGGTCAGTACCGAGACTTGCCCCCATGGTCAGCACCACCATGTGCACTACCACAGCGAGTCGATCATGAAACTGATCCAGTCCGGGCTGATCCCCCCTTCGATTCTCGTACGCAAAGAGGTAAGTGCCAATATCCTCGCAGCCCTTTTCCCTGAGCGTTTTGAAAACCTGCAGGAGATGCACTACTCACTGATGCCCGGATCCGGACTGCTCGAGCAACAGAGTGAAGAGCAGTTCTATCTGAAACTGATCGAACTCTACCAGACCTCATCACTGACCTGATAGAAAAATATAGGAGCCACCATGACACTGCAAAAACTCTTTCTCACCTTTTTTGGCGCGGGACTCAGCCCCAAGGCACCCGGTACTGTAGGGACACTCGCATCTCTGCCTGTCGGACTTGCTGTACTCTACTACTTCGGGATGGAGACACTCTTTATGCTGACGGTTGCCGTCACTGTCATCGGTATCTTCGAGATCAATAAATATGAACAACAGACCGGTACCCACGACCAGCAGGAGATCGTCATCGATGAAGCGGCAGGGATGTGGCTGAGCCTGATGATCGCCCACTCCACTGCCGCGACACTCACCTATCCCTATGCCGATATCCTTGCTGTTATACTCAGCTTTGCAGCATTCCGTCTCTTCGATATCTGGAAACCCTCAACCATCGGCTGGATCGACAGAGAACTCAAAGGCGGACTGGGAGTCATGCTCGATGATGTCCTCGCCGGTATCGCAGGCGGGCTACTCAGTGCCCTGATTTTGATAGGAATAGGTAAAATGCTTTAAGTTTCGCGACTGAAAGCTACTTCTTTTTTCCATAAATATTCTTTTTTGTAATATATATTATTACTAAAAATTATCGAAAATGTCGAAGTGACCTTCGACATTTTCCTGCCTTTTTGATCCTTTTTCTGCCTTTTTCTTCCCCACAGCCAACCCGACTCCAGGCACCAGCTTAGATGCCATTTTGCCTGCGAATTTGGTGCCGTCTTTGGCGAGGAGTTTTCCGGCTGTCTGCTCTGTGGCTTTAAGTTCGGCAGCGCCATACATCGCTGTAGCGCCGTTAGCAACGGTTGCGGTACCCATAATGACTGCTGCGTCTGTTGTGCTCATAGATGAGCCCTCTGCCTGTGGCGGTGTGGTCGCATGGTTATCTCCCATGTAGCCCTCGTAGCCTTCTTCTGCGGCACCGGCAAGGGAGGTTAATCCTATCATCGCAGCTGCGCCGCCTATGAACTTCCCTGCCTTGGTTTTTGCGAAGGATTTGCCTATCTCTTTGTACCATGATTTGGTTTCGGCGGATTTTGTGTTATAATTTCCTGTAAGTCGATCATTTAATGAAGGAGTTTTATCATGCTTACCACTATTTTGGCTGAAGTCGCTATTATTATTGGATTGTTTTTTGTCGGGGCTGCCGTTCTCGGAGCCATTCAGGGATTCTTCGGACTTGGAAAATGGAGAAAATCTACTAAATAGATTTCCAGACTTATCCAACACTTTCTCCCCCGCTTTCCCCATTGGGTTTCCAAGTGCTTTATTACCCAGATAAATCCCGAGACCCTCTGCGGCGATGCGCCCTGCGTTGTCGAACAATGGGGCATCCGATTCTCCGCCGTTTGCCGTATTGATACCCATCCAAGATGCGGCTGTCTGCAGCCAGTTTTTTGCATGGACGCCTGTTTCAATGTTTTCACTTTTTCCATATGTATAGCTGTCTGTTTTGGATGCTGCAATAGAGGATATGTGTCCGCTTCCTGAACTCTTGGTTGTATTCCATGTTATGCCTCCGGCTACAAATCTGTCTGATCTATCCATAGCACCGGCAGCGAGCTTTGCCATACCCATAGCAAACTGTGAACCACTATTTGCTTCCCAGTTATCAGGTGTAGATCCCTGTTTTAAGACACCAGCTTGCACAAAGTCATCGATGATTGCTTTTTGTTGTTCGGGAGATTGCTTTTTGAATGCCTGATTCCCTATCAGATCACCCATATAAGCTTGTGTCTTTTCCGCAGAAGCAAGCTCTATATTCTGTGCTTTGTCCACAATAGCTTTCTTCCCTGCAGATATTTTAGACGACTGGACAAACTGATCTTCATTGTCGTAAGTATCCAGAGTCTGCTTATCAGCCGCTGTCTTTCCTCTTGCCATGGCAATAGACATACCGATGTACTCATCCTTGCCGCCTGCTTCCTTGACGCTGGCGATGCTGCTTTCAAGCTTGGCGCCTTGCAGGGCTGCGGCGAGGTTGGCCGCGGCGTTGGTGATACCCTGTCCGAGTATTGCAGAGGCGGGGATCGCACCGCTTATGATGCCTTTGGCGAGGCTTTTGGCATCTTCATCGGAGAGTCCGGCGGCTTTGGCGTGGGCTATGATGCTGGATTGGGTGGCGATGACTACAGTATTGTGTTCCCACGCACAGCATAGGAACAAACTCAATATAAAGTGTATACGAAATTATATGATACTTTCTATTGTCTCTTGCAAAAGTTGGCTGTACGCTTCAAAAACCTCGCTCTCTATCTCTTTGTCTGAGCGAAACGCTTTATGGTACTTTTCCAGTCTCTTCTGTCGCTCTTCATCGAGCCACTCCTCTTTGAAACGAGTGTCAGGGGTAAGTGCGAGGGGCTCTCTCCTGGCATGTGAACGTGATGCGAGCTTTGTGACAAGATAGAGTGCCCGTCCCAGAAGGATATAGGGGAAATTTCTGTTTCCCATCGGTCCTACCTGTAGGTATCGTTTGCCCAGTTTCTGTCCGAGTACTTTGACATTGGAGAGTTCATCAAACCCAAAGTAGGCTCCCACACCGCCTACCACTGCGCCGATCGCACCGCCGACAAAGAGCGTATGTCCTGCAAAGAGCAGATCGATCCCTGCACCCGTAACAGCACCGGTCGTCGCAGCAGTGAGCATCATCTCCTTGCGTGTCAAGCCAAAGATATCTGCCGAAGATTCCGAGAAGAGATCCATCCCCTCAAAGAGCAGCGGTGCCTCATCTACTTCAAGATGCGCATGGTTCCATATCCTCTCTATCTTCGCATGACTCTCTGCCTCCAGTTGCCGTAGCTTCTGCTCATAGCGCTTCCGGATCTCCTCTTTCTCCTGCTGGGTTGCCTCTTCACCTTTGATAGTGAGCTTTTCCCGATATCCCAGTGCAGTGACGATCAACGCCGTGATCACCTCTGCACTCTGCCTGATTTTTTGGTGCTGATACTGTTCAAAGAGCTGAATAGACTCTTTGATCTGCGCCGTCCACTCTTCGCGCAGCTGTGCCATACTCTCCAAAATAGCAATCTGTTGAGCAGTGTCCGTGCGCATAGGGTTGAAGGTGCGTATGCTTTTGAAGTATTGGTTGAGTGCAGGTTTCCACTCACTGGCATAATCATCCTCATCGATATGGTTCAGCAGTGCCATTGAGGGCTGTCCCGTCCACTGCAGGATCTCCATCTGGGCCTCATACTCTTCCCCGTAGGGCTTTGAGGCATCGACCACATAGATGATCCCCGCACCCTGCATGATCGGTTTGAGCAGCTCGATCTCGTCATGATACCGGGGGTCATCACGGTGCGTCTCGATGAACTTGCGCACAACTTCTGGACGTTTGGCGGCACTGACATCATGGGATTTGAGCCACTCCAGTACCCCTCTGGCACGCTGAAAACCGGGGGTATCTATCAGCTCATAGATCACTCTGCCGTCAACCTGCAGGGGATAGCTCTTTTGCTCGTGTGTCGTTCCCGGTACATTTGAGATGGCTACCGTATCATCCTGCGCCAAGGCAGCTACGATCGAGCTCTTGCCTTTGTTGGGGTGTCCTACCACGGCAAATTTCGGTGTCTCTTTGGGTATCAGCGCTTTATCCATACGTTCCTCCATCCCTTGAGCGCAAG
This sequence comes from Sulfurovum sp., assembly GCA_015490315.1. Lineage (GTDB taxonomy): Bacteria > Campylobacterota > Campylobacteria > Campylobacterales > Sulfurovaceae > Sulfurovum. The sequence continues at coordinate 6,900 of WFYB01000207.1, forward strand.
TTTCTGTGACCAGACATCAGTGTCGGATCCTTTGGCACGGTACTCCTGCTTGGCTGTGCCTACAAGCAGCACGGTCACACGCTTGGCTTTGGATGCCAGTGCAGCAAGAAAATACATCAACTCCATCGTCGGTGGCTCCCATGCTTTGACAATAAGCAGGATATCCCCTCCCCTACCTATGCTCTCGATCACTCTTTTATCCTCTTCAAGGCTTCTGCTGCCGCCAGCTTCCGCCAGCATCGGTGCAGTGATGCCAAAGCGCTCTGCTATCACCTTCAGCTTCGCTTCGTCTATCGCCCAGCCTATGAGTGCATCGTAGCGGGGGTTGAGAGAGGTAAGCTCCCCTGTTTTCCCTGCACTCGTGAGGTGCTCTGCTGTTTTGGTGCTTTGCTCATGGGTAGTGATGAGCGGTTGGCGCATATCATGCAACAGTCTCTTGGCTCCCTCAAGCGAGAGAATAGATCGCTGCAGTGCCCGCCTGTAGCCAAACTCAGCGACGAGTATCATCACCAGACGCAGTACGATGGCATAAAAGAGTGTCGCCATTGCCAGAAACTTCCACCATCCGCCCAGCATCGAAGCATGTGCAAGCATCGATTCGCTCAGCTTCTCTCCAAGTCTGTAGTAGTGACTCTGCTCGATAAGCTCGGCTGATGGTACCGCCGAAGGCATCCACTCTCTCCATGGCAGTGCGATCCATGAGAGCAGCCGGTGAAACGCTTCGGGTGTGACATCGAGTGTCGTACTCCACGAAAAGGCGATATCTTTGGTCACCACCATACCGATCAGTGCTACCAGCAGACCGAGTGAAAAGCTCAGCGCAATCCACTGCGAACGGCGGATGATGATCCAGTTTGCCAAGAGCGGATTGATCTTGATCTGGTTTATCTCCTTTTGGGCTTTTTGGGAAAAGAGTGCCAAAAAACGCTCCATCCAGTAAGCCGGAGAGAGATGGATCAGCGTACTCTCTCTGCGGTTTGCCCGCAACATAGAGAGGAGTGCCAGTATCATCGTCAAAATTGGCATGAGGATCACCATCGCCATAAAGTAGACCACATTAACCGGTTCACTGCCTTTGTAGTGCAGCAGCGCGATCCCAGAGAGCAGCCCAAAGACAAAAGCGATCACCATCAGCACCAATGTGATCCAGTAGAGATAACTTCCGATACGCTCTGCTGTCTCGCCTGTAATCAGATGGCGATGCGCATCAAGCCAATAGCGCAGCATCTGGAGGGGTGCTTTGGGAAACTTGGGATCGGAGAGCACAAAGGCACGACGCTCCTCGCGTCCGCTTTTGTCTACCTGTAGGAGTTCATAGAGGTCTATATAGTTTTTGAGGTTCATTCGTCTTCAGAAGTTGCAAAATATAGTGAAGCAACTTTGACAAAACATCAAATGCTTTTCGTTTGTGATTTTGGACATAACTTGTGCCTTCATATATGGACTATGACCAATTATACTGCAAGTCAGCCCAAATCTTGAAATAGGATTCTTGCAATCTGTGCAATACTCGTGTTTAGGAAGTTTGTATCCTATCTGAGGCGCACCCGTAGGTGCGGTGACTGATAGGATGCGGACTTTATGAATACGATGATTGTGCAGAGTGCTGCATTTCTATTTCGAGATTTGGGGTAAGCTAAGGAAGCTCCGGTGTATTGATTATTCAAAATACTCCTCGATGATCTGAGGGAAGAGCTTCATCGTTTTGTGAGCTTTGTCGATCTTCTTTTGGAAGATCTCCGCAGAGGCAGGGAAATTGTCAATGAACTCTTGATAGATCGCGATCTTATCAAGCATATGTGCTTCAAGCGCATCAAGGACTGCTTGCATATTCTCTTTGCTGGTTGCATACTTCATCAGCAGTTCAAACATCCGTTTACGCGGATGGATCGCCATATCATCGCCTGCAGCTGCAGCGATCTCTTTGATATCCCATCTTGAGATATAGATACCGCTTTGCACCGGTGCGATCAGCTGTGCATAGAGTGCCTCGGTATAGGAAGGGTAGTCTCTCAGATTGGTCTCATCCGTTTCACAACTGCCGTCTACACAACTCTCATCGATCTTGAAATTCTCAAACTCTTTTCTCAGTTCATCCATATCTCTCATATTATTCTCCTATTAGTAACGGTATTGTATCGATATCTATCGGTGCATCAAACCAACGGTTGGCTATCAGCATCAGTTTGGCGACATAAAGGATCTGGTCATCCAGAAATTCCGGAGTCTCGAAGAGCGCCTTGGCATCATCATCCAGACAATACCCCTGCACCTTCCCCTCAGAGACCTCAATAAAGTCGATACGACCTTCTCTTTGTGCCGTATCATTTAAGCTGTCACAATACTCCACCGCTTTTGCCTGAAACTCTTTTTCGATCATCATCTTGTCCACTTTGGAGTGTGCGACATTCTGCATGGTGTAAGCAAAATGCTCATCAGTGATATTCAGCGCTATGGCTGTTGCATTGAGTCCGTTGCGTTTCATGATCTTGTTGAAATATCTGCGCATATAGCCTGTCTGGGCATTGTGTCCGATGATCGTACAGAGCTTGGTATCGGGTTTGATTTCATGTGGCTTCATATATAGGCTCTCCTTTTCGCTGAGCAAAGCCCACCGAAAATTCCTCTCACTAAAGCTTCGCCTAGCGGCTCAGTTGCTGTCCCAAGATCCTTTCCTAATCTCTTCACTCTTCTCTCCCCTCTCTACGTTTTTTTGCATTTTCATGCAAAATCATTGCCTCTTCCTCTTCGAGCATGCAGCGTGGGCATACCTGCTCACCGCCTGTATAGGTGAATGGGTTGCCGCATTCGTGGCAGCGCTTGATCTCAAATGCCGCCAGTGTACGCTGTGTGGGTTCGAAGAACTCCTTGATCTCATAGCCCGGCTGCAGATGAATGGCATCTGGCTCACAGACATCGTGGCAGAGGTGACACTTGACACAGAGCATCGCATCAAAATGGATCAGAGAGAACTTTTTGTCTGTCGAGAGTGCCCCTGTCGGACAGATGCGGTAGCAGATCTGACAGTTGGTACACCCCTCATCTACAAACTTCTGCGAGGTAAAGCTCACTTCCTCCTCGGGCAGCACTTCAAACGTATCCGGAACACCTGCATGTTTCAGTGTCGTAAAGAGGATTTTGCGTTTATTGGGCAGATGCTTGTCTTTGATCTTGGCGATCACATCATCGGCGATCTCAAAAACCTGCAGTTCACCCTCTTCTACCGCTTCATCAAACGCTTTTTTGTGCTTTAGGGCACCTTTGAGTGAGGCATTGGAGAGAAACTCTCTTCTCGAAGGGGCACTCTCCTGATCGTTTGACGCTATGCTGGTCTCTTCATCGCTGTTGGTCTCCAGTCGTTTGTCGCTAAAGGCAGAGAGTATAAAGTTCGCCTCTTCTATCCTTTGGCGTATGATCTCAAGTACACTACTGCCCTCTTCATAGCTGGCAAGATCAAGCACCACAGGCTCCTCACTCGCCAACGCCAAAGAGATCAAATGCTCTACACTCAGCACCGAGATACAGGGTACATTAAGCTTTGGAGAGATCAGACGCACTTTCGAATCGAGAAAATTGAAAAAAAACTCCGTAGTCGAAAAGTCACTCAGTGAAAAAGCTTCTGTCGGACAGGCACCAACACATGCTGCAGCCTCTATGCCTGTTCCTGCTTTGAAGCTTGGGAGATTTTCCTGAAGTTCGACGATCCCCTTTGCGGCATCCATACATTTTGTACAGGTCGAAAACTTGCTTTTTGCCCGCACACAAAGGGCTACATCAAAATGAAGTTTCATCGCTTACTTTTCATCTTCGCTGCAATGTGCTTGCAGCATCTGCGTCACATACTCAAAATCACTGAGTAGAAACTCCAGTGTCAACTCACTACCGTCATGATAGAGCGGTGTTCGGGACTCTCTCTTGGCATTGATCAGGAACATCGGTGCCCACTCGAGCAGATGGTCTTTGAGAAAACCGTGCTGGATCTGCAGCAGTTCACAGACACCTTCGGCATCCTCCGCCTCCAGTGCTTTCTTCAGGGCAACATTGAGCATATACATAAACTCAAGCTCTACACCGATATGATCCGGGCTTACCACACGCGCTTCAGAGAGTTTGACCCTAAAATCGAGTGCATTGTAGAGCTCAAGTACAGGGTTGTCTCCGCCGCTTTCGATCATCTGGTCTTCACGCGTATAGAAGCTTTCATACGGCACAAGGTGCATGACAAAAAGATTGGCAAAATCGACATTGTAATATTCGTTGATCAAAGTCTTGAGGTCATGCTCTTCTCTCTTTTTCCATTGCTTATAGTTGGGCAGCAGGTTGAGTATCTCAACATCTTGCTCTATCGAATTCAAAAATGCCTCATCTACTTCAACCAGCATCAATCTTGATACCAGTGCATACATAGCAATACGGCTCTCTACATCCTGCTTCATCTTATCCATCATCATTATAACCTTAGTC
>WFYB01000208.1 GCA_015490315.1 Sulfurovum sp.
AGCTGGTTGATCCATCCGTTGCGTCCATAGATGCCTATGAGACCAAAGACTACGACCAGTGTCGGCAATACCAAAGACGAGGAGAAGAGTGCGATCAGCAGTGATCTGCCCCAAAAACGCGACTGATGTGCCAATGCCCATGCCAGAAGCATACCAAGCCCTACCGAGAGGATCATAGAGAGGAGTGCCTGATAGAGTGTGAACTTCACCACATGCAGCGTCTGGGGATCAAGAGAAGAGAGCGAAAGTGTACCTGCAGAGCGTAACAGTACAACAAACAGCATCGCTGCAAAACCAAGTAGCCCCAAAGCTGCCAGCACCCCCGGCAGCCATCCAACCCAAAGAGAGCGAAGCTGTCGCATCACTGCCCTATGGCACGCAGCCACTCACGCAGATAGGCTTTACGCTGCTGCTCTACCTGCTTTGGATCCATCAGTAGCATCTGCTTGGGACGCGGCAGGGTCTCAAAAACCTTTGGAAGTCCTGATGCAGGCGTACGTACAGGATAGCTCCAGTTGGTCGTAGGGATGATCTCGGCAAATTTCTCCGAGAGCAGGAAATCCAAAAAGGCTTTGGCAAGATCCGGATGCTTGGTACGCTTCAGCATCGCAGCCACTTCGATCTGCCCGTAGTGCCCCTCTTTGAAAAGTGCCGCTTTGATATCGTTGCGATGCTCCATATACTGATGGTATGCCGGTGAAGTGGTATAGCTCAGCACCATATCCGCTTCCCCTTTTAGAAAGAGCGTATAGGCTTCCGACCACCCTTTGGTGATGGTCAAGATATGCGGTGAGAGACGCTGCCAGTATGCTCCTGCACGGTCACCGTACACTGCTTTGATCCAAAGCAGCAGTCCCATACCGGGTGTGGCTGAGCGGGGGTCTTCGATGATGATCTTGAAATCTTTTGGCATATCGGCAAGTGCTTCAAAAGAGTTGGGAGGATTTTTAACAATGTCACTGTCATAGACAAAGGCAAAATAGCTGTAGTCATAGGGTACAAAGATGTCGTCACTATAGGAAACAGGCAGAGAGATAGAAGAGAGATTGAGCTCATGCGCCGCAAAGAGTCCGGTCTTTTTCGCCATCTCCATGGCGGCGGTATCCAGCCCCATCAAGACATCTGCCTTGGTCTGAGTACCCTCAAGCTGTATCTTGCGCAGTGCACCTATCGCACTCGAAGCGGAGACGAACTTGAGTGTGGCGTTGTGCTCTCTTTCGAATGCCTCTTTGACTTTGGCAGCTGCACCCCACGGTGCTGTGAAGGAGTCATAGGTATAGACTGTCAAGGTCGGCGTGGAGGCGCTATAGAGCGCTATGATCGAAAAGAGGAAAATAAGTAGTGTTCTTCGCATGAGAGATTATACCATAGCTCAAGCAAAGCCAGGCGCAAAAGCACCTGACCTAAAAATCATAAGAGAGTGTGAAACCGAACGTTCTTGGTGCCCCTTTTTGGGTGTAGAGTTCATCCGCCCATCCATTGGCAGGATTGTTCCCAAAGTAGAATCCTCTCACATCATACTCTTTGTCTGTCAGATTGCGTCCCCAGAGTGTTGCTGTCCAGTTTCCGTTGATATAGCTTACACTGCTGTTTAGCAGCGAGTATGCTTTGGACTTCTGATCATGGGTATTGGAGAAGTAGTAGCTCCCTCTCCCTTCCAGATCAGCTCTGAAAGTCCAATTTTCCATAAAGTTGTAGTCAAATCCGATATCGTACTGATATTTGGGTGACTGCGCCGGGGCTCTACCTGTAAGTTCCGGGGAATAGCTGTCAAATTTGGCATGAAGCAGACCGATTTTTGAGAAGAGGTGCAGATTGTCAGTAGGAAAATAGTCCAACTCTGATTCCAATCCATAATAACTTCCTTTAGCGGCATTGTCGAGATAATCCGTAAAACTGTGTGTTGCAACCGCATACTTTTTGACCTGCTGATCTTTTCGTTTACCGTAAAAGAGGTTGAGACTGTTGATCAGCTTGTTGTCGAAATAGTGTGCTTTGTAACCAAGGTCGAGATTCCACAGTGTTTCAGTCTTGTAGTCCCTTTCGGATGGCGGCAGAGTGTTGTCTGCATTGACACCTCCCGGTTTATATCCCTTTGAGAGTGTCATATAGTAGATGCGCTCTGCTCCATCACGGTACTGCAGTCCGATTTTCCCGCCGCTGAGTACCTCATCCGTATTGATCGCCAGATTGTCACTGTCACTATAGTCGGCTTTCCATTTTTCAACACGCAGTCCCGTAGTCAGTACCAGCCTGTCAGTCAGTGCTGTATCAAGCTGTCCATAGATCGCCTTATTCTCAGTCTTGTAGTCGTAGGCAAAGAGATTGTCGTTACCAGACTTGATATGATTACGGTTTAGCTTCTCATTATATCGCTTGCCATAGAGACCTACTGTCCAGTCTGTTGTGGCATTAAAGATCTTGCCTTTTTCATCTGAGACAACTCTCATATCGATATCGGTTTGTGTGATCTTTCTTTGATATTGGTCAAACCAGTCATAGGAAGGATAGATATTTCCATCAGCTGCTCTGTAGTTACCATCAGTCCAGTCCTCATCATAACTGTATAGAAGCTTGGAGTTTGAGTGGCTCAACGCTGTGATCAAATGAAATTTCGGGTCGAGCATATAGGTAGACTTGATCGAGAATGCATTTGTCTTTTGCGTATCTTTGCCCGGTTTGTCTGACTGTGTCGTTCTGCTGTTCTCCAGAGAGAATGCATCATATCCGTTATCCACATTGACATGCATAAAGTGCATATCAACCGTATGATCATCGGTGACCAGCCAGCGCAATGCCGCTTTGGCTGTCAGCTCATCGATATTGTTCGTATCATCTCTGTGCAAAGTAGAGTTTGTAATAAATCCGTCGCTTTTGTTTTTAAATACCGACAATCTACCCAGAAGGCTATCCTGAACCAATGTGCCCCTACTGCTGCGCCAAATGCCTGTGTATTGTAGTTGCCTGCGGTTGCTTCTATGTGTCCTTCGGTCTCTTTGGTCGGTTCATTGCTCTCTATGTTGATCACACCTGCCATACCGTTCGCACCAAACGTTGTCCCCTGCGGTCCTCTAAGCACTTCAATCTGCTTGATATCAAAGAGTGTTGACCCCAGTGTCAATCTAGAAAAATCAATACCGTCAATGATAAGACCGACAGAGGGTGTCACAGGTGTCTCAAACTGACTTCGTTCTCCAATACCTCTGATCTGTATATATTTTGCCTTGGAAGCACCCGCAGTGAAGTTTACATTGGGAACACTCCCAATCACTTCCAGAAGAG
>WFYB01000209.1 GCA_015490315.1 Sulfurovum sp.
AGCACTTTTTGCACCAAAAGGGCATCCCCGCAGAGAAGATCGGCAAGCTTTTTTTTGCACAGCAGGCAGCCCAGCAGATAGATGCGCCCGTTCCACTCGGAGAGTCGCAGGCACTGGTCAATCTGAACGGAACCGTAACGATCGTCCCCAAGAGTGCACTGGATCAGACAGTGCAGTTTGCTGAGCCCGATGTATCGTGGACGCCCAAGCGCGGCATTGCGGCAGGAGGGTCGGGTGGATCACTTCTGACAGCGAGACAGGCGTATGCTTTGGCAGCGGTGTTGGTGCTTTTTGGGCTGATGTGGATCGCAGAGGGTACCCGATATGGCGGAGATGTGAAGCAGGAGCAGGGGGAGATAGTCAGACTGCTTGAAGCATATCCGGCACTGCAAAGCAGCTATACCCGCAAGAGTGTTGCCCAGAAGTACCAAAAGCTTGACCGGCAGGAGCGTAGAAAAAGAGATGTGATCAAAGCGCTCTCCAAGATGATTTTCAAGGGAGTGACCCTCACCTCTCTCAAAATAGACGACAAGCGCTTTGGAGCCACATTTTCGACTGCGGACAAGAGTGTGGCACAGAAGCTGAAATTGCTTGCCAAAAAAGAGAAGTTCAACACTGCTGATATCAAAGGCAGTAGTGATATCAGGATCGAGGGGCAGCTATGAGTCTGAAGGGTTATCAAAATGAATTGATCGTTGCGGCAGCACTGCTGCTTTTTGCGGGCGGATGGCTCTACAAGCATCAGAAGCAGACGGGTGAAATAGAGCATGCCAGAGAGGTACGCCAGGAGCTTGCAGAGGTAAAGCAGCTTATCGCCCTCAAAAAGATATGGGGAGATCCCAAGACGGACAAAAAGGTCGATATGCTGCAAAAGAGTGCCGCTCCCGGAAAAGTGACCTGGCAGAAGAGCGCCAAAAAACTGCATGCGGTTTTTGCAGGACTGAGTGCGCGCGAGGTCAATACCGCAGTGACAAAGATCCTCAATCTGCCTGTACAGATCAAACAGCTTGAAATCAACAAGAACGGCAATGCCTATCACGTGGAGTGCACATGCAAATGGTAAAGAAAACAGTTATAGCACTGGTTTTGCTCTGGTTTGCACTGCTGCTCTTTATGCCGAAGATACAGCTCTACTATCTATTGGAGCATAGCTTAGCAAAGCAGGAGATCAAGCTCAACGAGTCCAAGATCAGTGAAAGCCCGTTTGGCCTGACGCTGATAGATATACAGGTGCATTTCAAAGGGATTCCCGTTGCAAAGATAGAGAAGACAGAGATGGTAACACTGCTTCTCTACAACCGTATCACGGCAACGCAGATTACACTCGATGCGCTTCTGAAAGAGAAGTTCCCGGCTTCGATAGAGAAGTTGGTACTTCAATACAGTGTGATCGATCCTCTGCATGTTCACATCTCAGGATCGGGAAGCTTCGGTACACTTGAGGGCAACTACGATCTGCGTGCACACAAGGTGCATATCGATGTTGCGGCAGGGAAGGATATCGGTATGATCCAGCAGTGGCTGAAGAAAGGTGAGAAAGGATACTACTATGAAACATCTTTTTAAACCGCAGCACTTTAGGGTGCTTATGGCTATTTTGGGATTGCTGCTGCTGATCAAGATAGTGTGGTTCCTTGTACAGATGCTTTGGCTGCCGCAAAGTGGTATAGACCAGCCCGAAGACCAGGGGAGCAAAGCATTGTACTACCGTGTAAAACTCACACCGAATGATGCGCCGCCTCCCAAGAAAACCACACCCAAACCTACCCCTACACAGAAAGGTACCATCGGAGATCTCAAGCTTCTGGCAATCTATCATGCCAAAGATGCAACAGTCGTGACCGTGAGCTATAAAGGCAAAAGCAAGGTGCTCTCCAAGGGAGAGGATGTCAACGGCTTTGTGCTCGAAGGGGCGGGGATCAACTATGCTACTTTCAGCAAAAACGGCAAAAGCTACAAGGTCTTGCTCGACAAGGGAAAACAGACAGGATCAGTCGCCACACATCCAAGCACTGTGACAGCAGCACCGCAGCGACCTGCTGCTTCGGCAAAAGGAGAGATCACGGATGCGGGTGACAGAAAGGTGATTGATAGGAGTCTGATCGACTATTATAGAAAGAATTTTAGAGAGATTGGACGAAATATAGGTATAGTAGAATCAAAAAACGGTGATGCATTGAATGGTTTCAAGGTTACATTTATCCGCAAAGGAAGTGATTTTGAAAAACTTGGGCTAAAACGCAACGATGTCATCAAGGCTGTCAATGGTCAGCCGGTAAACAGTTACAAAGCTGCTATGGATATCTATAAAAATGCAGGGTCAATGGATGGTATGACCCTCACAATAGAACGTGGAAATGAAGAAAGGGAGTTAGAATATGAAGTTAATTAAGATATTGGTAAGTGTATGTATCGTTGTATCGGTAAGTCTTTATGCGGAAGAGGAGACGGTAGATGTCAATTTTAGAAACCTGAGCGTGAAAGACTTCATAGAGATGGTTTCCAAAATCACCAATAAAAACATTCTGCTTGAGGAGGAGCCCAAAGGGAAGATCAACTTTGTCTCTACCAAACCGATCAAGAAGAGCGCTTTGATGCAGCTTGCCAATTCGATCCTAGGCAGTAAAGGGTTGACTTTGGTGGATCAGGGTGAGTACTATAAAGTTGTCAAGGCTTCCAATGCCGCTGGCGAGGGGCTGCCTGTCAGCAGTACAATCGAAGGGGACACGATGCGAACGGTGATGTTCCCCCTGCACGCCTCCAATGCAGCTGTGATCCGTGCCAAGATCAAACCCCTGCTTGGCAAAAGTGCCAAGGTTATCTCTTTTAAGGAGAACAATGTCCTCGCTATTACCGCCAAACCAAGAACCCTTGCATCTATTGCCAAGATCATCAATGCGGTAGAAGCGCGCGGAGCCAAGC
>WFYB01000210.1 GCA_015490315.1 Sulfurovum sp.
AGCACTTTTTGCACCAAAAGGGCATCCCCGCAGAGAAGATCGGCAAGCTTTTTTTTGCACAGCAGGCAGCCCAGCAGATAGATGCGCCCGTTCCACTCGGAGAGTCGCAGGCACTGGTCAATCTGAACGGAACCGTAACGATCGTCCCCAAAAGTGCACTGGATCAGACAGCGCAGTTTGCCAAGCCCGATGTATCGTGGACGCCCAAGCGCGGCATTGCGGCAGGAGGGTCGGGTGGATCACTTTTGACAGCGAGACAGGCGTATGCTTTGGCAGCGGTGTTGGTGCTTTTTGGGCTGATGTGGATCGCCGAGGGTACCCGATATGGCGGAGATGTGAAGCAGGAGCAGGGGGAGATAGCCAGACTGCTTGAAGCATATCCGGCACTGCAAAGCAGCTATACCCGCAAGAGTGTCGCCGAGAAGTACCAAAAGCTTGACCGGCAGGAGCGCAGAAAAAGAGATGTGATCAAAGCACTCTCCAAGATGATCTTCAAGGGAGTGACCCTCACCTCTCTCAAAATAGACGACAAACACTTTGGGGCCACATTCTCGACTGCGGAGAAGAGTGTGGCACAGAAGCTGAAACTGCTTGCCAAAAAAGAGAAGTTCAACACTGCTGATATCAAAGGCAGTAGCGATATCAGGATCGAGGGGCAGCTATGAGTCTGAAGGGTTATCAAAACGAATTGATCGTTGCGGCGGCATTGCTGCTCTTTGCGGGCGGGTGGCTCTACAAGCATCAGAAGCAGACGGGTGAAATAGAGCATGCCAGAGAGGTACGCCAGGAGCTTGCAGAGGTGAAGCAGCTTATCGCCCTCAAAAAGATATGGGGAGATTCCAAGACGGCAAAAAAGGTCGATATGCTGCAAAAGAGTGTTGCTCCCGGCAAAGTGACCTGGCAGAAGAGCGCCAAAAAGCTGCATTCGGTTTTTGCGGGACTGAGCGCGCGCGAAGTAAATACTGTAGTGACAAAGATCCTCAATCTGCCTGTGCAGATCAAACAGCTTGAAATCAACAAGAACGGCAATGCCTATCACGTGGAGTGCACATGCAAATGGTAAAGAAAACAGTTATAGCACTGGTTTTGCTATGGTTCGCACTGCTGCTCTTTATGCCGAAGATACAGCTCTACTATCTACTGGAGCAAAATTTGGCAAAGCAGGAGATCAAGCTCAATGAGTCCAAGATCAGCGAAAGTCCGTTTGGCATGACGCTGACAGATATACAGGTGTACTTCAAAGGGATCCCCGTTGCAAAGATAGAGAAGACAGAGATAGTAACGCTGCTCCTCTACAACCGTATCACGGCGACGCACATTACACTCGATGCGCTTCTGAAAGAGAAGTTCCCGGCTTCGATAGAGAAGTTGGTACTTCAATACAGTGTGATCGATCCTCTGCATATTCACATCTCAGGATCGGGAAGCTTCGGTACGCTTGAGGGCAGCTATGATCTGCGTGCGCACAAGGTACATATCGATATTGCGGCAGGCAAGGATATCGGTATGATCCAGCAGTGGCTGAAGAAAGGTGAGAAAGGATACTACTATGAAACATCTTTTTAAACCGCAGCACTTTAGGGTGCTTATGGCTATTGTGGGACTGCTGCTGCTGATCAAGATAGTGTGGTTTCTTGTGCAGATGCTTTGGCTGCCGCAAAGTGGCATAGATCAGCCTGAAGAGCAGGGGAGCAAAGCATTGTACTACCGTGTGAAGCTCACGCCGAATGATGCACCCCCACCGAAAAAAACAGCACCAAAGCCTACTCCCTCCCAGACAGGCACCATCGGAGACCTCAAGCTTCTGGCGATCTATCATGCCAAAGACGCGACAGTGGTTACGGTAAGCTATAGAGGAAAAAGCAAGGTACTCTCCAAAGGAGAGGATGTCAACGGTTTTGTGCTCGAAGGGGCAGGGATCAATTATGCTACTTTCAGTAAAAACGGCAAAAGCTACAAGGTCTTGCTCGACAAGGGAAAACAGATAGGATCAGTCGCCACACACCCAAGTACTGTGACAGCAGCACCACAGCGACCTGCAGCTTCGGCAAAAGGTGAGATCACAGATGCGGGTGACAGAAAAGTGATCGACAGGAGCGTGATCGATTACTATAGGAAAAATTTCAGAGAGATCGGCAGAAATATCGGTATCGCAGAATCAAGAAAGGGCGATGGCCTGGCTGGTTTCAAAGTTACCTTTGTCCGAAAAGGGAGTGACTTTGAAAAGCTTGGGCTCAAACGCAATGATGTGATCAAGGCTGTCAACGGAGAGCCGGTCACAAGCTACAAGGCAGCGATGGATATCTATAAAAAGGTTGGCACAATGGACAATATGACCCTCACAATAGAACGAGGAAATGAAGAAAGGGAGTTGGAATATGAAGTTAATTAAGATATTGGTAAGTGTATGTATTCTTGTATCGGTAAGCCTTTATGGGGAAGAGGAGACAGTAGATGTCAATTTTAGAAATCTAAGCGTGAAAGACTTCATAGAGATGGTTTCTAAAATCACCAATAAAAACATTCTGCTTGAAGAGGAACCCAAAGGGAAGATCAACTTTGTCTCCACCAAACCGATCAAGAAGAGCGCCTTGATGCAGCTTGCCAACTCGATTCTGGGAAGTAAAGGGCTGACCCTGGTCGATCAGGGTGAGTACTATAAAGTCGTCAAAGCTTCCAATGCCGCTGGCGAGGGACTGCCTGTCAGCAGCACAATTGAGGGGGATACAATGCGAACGGTGATGTTCCCCCTGCACACCTCCAATGCTGCGGTGATCCGTGCCAAGATCAAACCCCTGCTTGGCAAAAGTGCCAAGGTTATCTCTTTTAAGGAGAACAATGTCCTCGCTATTACCGCCAAACCAAGAACCCTTGCATCTATTGCCAAGATCATCAATGCGGTAGAAGCGCGCGGAGCCAAGC
>WFYB01000211.1 GCA_015490315.1 Sulfurovum sp.
AATTGCTCTGCTCATCAAAGACGATCAACGGCGGCAGTATCTGTGTCATCGACTTGGAGTTGTTGCGTGCCGCGATCATCACCAATTTGGACTCCCTGTCTATTTTGGAGTGAACAAACTGTATCTTCTCTGGATTGATCCCGTAGCTTTTGAGCTGATAGAGCAGCCTGTCTATCTGTTTGGCATCATAGCAAAAGATCAGCCACCCTTTGGGTGCCAAAAAGGTCTTGACCCGCCTGATAAACCCTTCGATGGGCAGATGGTGCGCATAGCGGGCGATATTGAGATGCGTATCTTCGCTCTGTGTGACACTCGGATCATAAAAGGGCGGATTGGAGATGATAAAGTCAAACCGCTCCTCACTATGAAACTGCGTAAAATCCCCAAGATGCGGAGTAACATCAAGTGCATTGATCCTAAAGTTGTGCAGCGCGTAGGAGAGCATCCGCTCCTGTTTGTCGATAATATGTGTCTGTGTCCCAAAGTCCCGGGTCAACAGCAGTGAGATGATCCCCACCCCGCAACCGACATCCAAAAGTGTGCCTTTGGGTTTGAACGATGCGGCAAAATCATAGAGAAAAATAGAGTCACTGTTGTAGCAATATCCGGACGGCGGCTGATACAGAAACATCTTGATCCTCTATTTTTGCATAATTTTACACTATTTTGAGTATAATCGCGATTATGAATGAAGAACGCCAAATAGACCTCCTAAACCCGCCATCTACAGACTTCTCCATGCTGGATTATGACTGTGCCTATATCCCCGGCAACAAAGTCCGTATGCACTACAAGTATGTAGACAACGCATCAAGGACATTCGCAACCGCTGTCATCCAGCGGGGATGGCGACGTTTTGGCAAATACTTCTTCCATCCGATCTGCAACGGATGCGACGAGTGCAAAAGCCTGCGTATCGATGTAGCAAACTACCGGTACACCAAATCCCAGCGCAAAGCAATCAACCGTAATAAAGCCACCAAGATCATCGTCCAAAAGCCTACGATGACACAGGCGCACCTCGACCTATACAACAAATACCACCGATGGAAAAGCGTCAAAGACAGCTGGAGCCACCGCAATATCTCTCAAAGAGAATACTACGAAAACTTCGTAGACGGAGCACATGATTTTGGTAAAGAGGTACTCTATATCGTAGATGACAAACTTGTCGGTGTCGACCTGATCGACATCCTCGATGACGGCATCAGTGCGATCTACTTCTACTACGATCCCGACTATGCCAGACTCTCACTGGGTACCTTCTCCCTCCTCTACCAGATCAAACTCGCCAAGATACTCGAACTGCCATGGATCTATCTGGGCTACTGGGTAGAGGGGTGCAAAGCCTTCGCCTACAAGCCAAAGTTCCAGCCGCAGGAGATCTTGGATGGATTTCCGCATATCAGTGAACCGGCTTCGTGGGAGAAATGGGAACTTGGGAGTGAGGAATTAGGAATTAGGAATTAGGAATTAGGAATTTTGGTATGCTTTCTCTATAAAAAAGCTTAAATAATAGCGTTGCAGCGCAACGCATACCGAAACTATTCTCTCTTCACTCTTCACTATTCACTAAGCCGAAGGCTTCAGCTTTCTCGCCCACTTCAAAAAGAGTCTGTCAGGATCGGCACGTGCATCTACAGCTTTCCCCTCTACGATCAATTCGGCAAGCCACTTCGCCATCAAAGGTGCAAAGACAAATCCCCGTCCGCCCAATCCGTTGAGGATATAGAGATTTTCAATGTGCTTCAAAGGGGCTTTCGCACCTCTTACGATGTCGGGATACTGCTCCAGCATATATGCAGTATCGATCACTCTGCCCACCAGAGGAAAGTAGTCTTTCGAACCTGCACGCATCCCGCAGTAGCTCTGAAGCAGTTCAAAGTCCGAGGTATCAACAAGTGCAGACGCCTTATGCTTGAGACCGAGTGCCTGCTCATCGCTGCAAGGTATCATCTCTTTGACCATCTTCTCATGTGTCGCGCCCAGTTTGATGACGCCATCTCTATTTGCCCCCACAGAGAGAGACTGATGCATACTCACACGCAAGTCAAGTCTGGAGCCGAAATCACCGCGTGTCCCCCATGTACCCCGTATGCCCATATATCTCAAGTCCAATAGATTGCTTTCATGCCCTGTCGCCAAAACGATATTTTTCGCCTTATACTCTCCGACAACCCAAAATGCATCTTCTTTACATATGGTATTTACTGCATAGTTGACTACTTCAATCTCTTTGAGCAAATGTGTGCATACCTGAGGTGCATCACAGTCCCCAGCATCCGGGAAATAAAAACTCTGAAATGATGCTTTTATCCCTAAATCGTGCAGTATCTGGGGAGTATATGTTTCATATTTTGGCAGATTGAACGCTTCATAGTCTTGAAACTTCTTGGCATCTTCTTCATTTTTGGGGATACGGATCACGCCTGTTTGGTGAAAAAGTTCCGGGCATGTGGAAAGATAGAAATCCTTTGCGAAGAGAAAGGCTTCATTGGTAAGCGTTTGGAGAGGGGAGCCTTTGCCTATCTTGGGGGAGACAAATGCCCCGGCCGCCCCTGAACCGCCCGAGGCGATACCGTTTTTATCAAGCACCAATACCTTTTGATGCTGTTTTGCAAGTGCATGTGCAATAGCCGCTCCCGCGATACCCGCCCCGATGATAATGGTATCGTAGTTTTGGAGCATACAGCCTAAACCGTAATCTCTTTGATATCCGCAATATCCCTGAATGTTTTGTAGATGGAGCCGATCATATTGAGGCGGTTCTTTCTCAACGCCTCATCTTCAGTATTGACCATCACATCATCAAAGTAGCTATCCAACTCACGCTTGAGACCA
>WFYB01000212.1 GCA_015490315.1 Sulfurovum sp.
GAGCTCAAAAGCGAAGGACTCATCAACAAGATGGGCAATCTGACGATGAAGGGCAACAGCTTTGCCAAAGAAGCCGAAGCGATGTTTAAACAGGGGAAGTAATGCGTGTAGATAAGTGGCTCAGTGCCGTCAATGTGGTCAAGCGGCGTACGATCGCAACCGATATGCTCAAAAGCGGCGTGGTCTATGTCAATGGGTTGAAAGCCAAAGCCTCCAAAGATATCAAGATCGGTGACAAAATTACGATAGAATATCTCAAAGGAGCAAAATCTTATGAAGTCCTTCAGATCCCGACAACAAAGACGATACCCAAAAGTCAAAAAGATGCTTATGTCAAAGAGCTTGAAAATTAGAAGGTTCTTCCTTTGAAAAACGTCGGTTTCACTCGACAACTCCGGCAGTCGCGAACGACAAGCGCCCGTTTCACGGGTTAGGCGCTCCTTTGTCGTTATCGAGTGAAACCTTAGTCCATTCATCATAATAGAGAATGAGAGAAAAAGAATGTAATCTCTTTATAAAGAAAGGCAGGTATAGCGTTATGGAGACCAAAGAAAGATTTGAAAAACTTTTTAGTAATAAAATGAATCAAGAAGAGGCACGCAAGTTCCTCATCGATCTTTACAAGAAGGGTGAGAGCGGGGAGGATATTGCTGCTGCGGCATCTGTGATGAGAGAGCACTCGATCAAACTGCGACTCTCAGAGAGCCTGAGAGAAAAAGCGATCGATGTCGTCGGTACAGGCGGGGATAAAAGCGGCTCGTTCAATATCTCTACGACCGTCTCACTGCTCTTGGCATCGCTGGGACGTGTGGTCGCCAAGCATGGTAACCGATCGATCACTTCCAACTCCGGTTCTGCGGATCTTCTCGAAGCATTGGGGATACGTCTCGACCTTGGGGTGGATGCACAGATCAAGATGCTCGAAGAGACCGGTTTTACCTTTATCTTTGCGATGAACCACCATCCGGCGATGAAGCATATCATGCCCATACGCAAATCGATCGACCACCGCACGATCTTCAATATCTTAGGTCCGCTGACCAATCCTGCCGGAGCACAAAAATATCTGCTTGGTGTCTTCGACCCTGACTATATTAAGCGTATGGCAGAAGCACTTTTGGCACTGGGTGCCAAGCGTGCCTATGTGGTCAGTTCACAAGATGGGATGGATGAGATATCTCTGAGTGCGCCGACTGCGTTTGCCTATGTGGAGGCGGGGCATATCTCCGAGGGGATCATCGACCCTGAACTTTTTGGTTTCAAACGCGCGCCAAAAGAGGCGATCCTTGGCGGTGATGCCAAGCACAATGCCCAGATCACACGTGATATCTTCTCAGGAGAAGAACAGGGTGCCAAACGTGACATCGTACTCTTCAATGCAGCGTTTGCACTCTTTGTTGACGGAAATGTAAGAGATATCCCTGAGGCGATCGAGATGGCCAAAGACGCGATTGACAGCGGAAAGGCGAGAGAACATCTGGCACGTATTGCCGATACCAGTCAGGCTTTGGCAGGTAGTAGGTGGAGGAGCGAATGAAAGAGATTGAGGCTTCGCTGGAGGAGCTGGATAAAGTGGTAGCATATTTGAAAGAAGTGCTGCCCCAAAATGCCATTGTGTTTCTTCGGGGGGATTTGGCAGCAGGCAAAACAACCCTTACCCAAGCTATTGCCAAAGAGAGAGGCATTGAGAGTGCGGTGACGTCACCTACTTTTTCACTGCAGCAGTGCTATGAGGGAAAAGAGGGCAACAGTTTGTATCATTATGACCTCTACAGGCTGGAGCATGAGGCGTTCATGCAGATGGGGCTCTTTGAGGAGTTTGAGAAGCCGGGATGGCATATGGTAGAGTGGGGCAGCGAGAGCCTTAAAGCCTTTTTAGAGGGTGTAGGGTATAATGTCACCACGATCGATATCGATGCGACAGAGCATGGACGCAGATATCGGATATCCCACTGACCAGAGAAGCCTATGCATACCCTTGAAGCCCGCCATCTTTCCAAAACGATCAAGAAAACGAAGATCGTACACGATATCTCTCTCTATGTCCAGAGCCGTGAGATCGTAGGGCTTCTCGGTCCCAACGGTGCGGGGAAAACAACGACTTTTTATATGGTCTGCGGCTTGACCGATGCGACAGGTGGTAAGGTGCTGCTTGATGAGATCGATATTACTAAGCTGCCTTTGAGCAGCAGGGCGAGACTCGGTATCGGCTATCTTCCTCAGGAATCGAGTATTTTCAAAGATTTGACCGTAGAAGAGAATCTGCGTATGGCAGCAGAAGCGTTGGATCTGGAGGAGGAGGTCATACACCCCCGTATCGAAAAACTGCTTGAGATTTTCAATATTGAACCGATCCGGGCAAGGCAAGGGATTCGGCTCAGCGGCGGGGAACGCCGTAGGGTAGAGATTGCACGTGCATTGGTGGGAGAGCCTAAGTTTCTCCTGCTTGATGAACCCTTTGCAGGGGTTGACCCGATCGCGGTACTGGACATCCAAAATATCATCAAACAGCTTGTCGAACTTGATATGGGAATCCTCATTACGGATCACAATGTACGTGAAACACTGGGCATTTGTGACAGAGCCTATGTGATGCGCAGCGGCGAGATGCTTGCAGAAGGAACAAGCGAAGAGATTGCCAACGACGAGAATGTACGCAAGTATTATCTTGGAGAACACTTTACTTTTTAGATGAAGCTTGGTGAGATCAAAGACATTCTTGAAAGAGAGGCAACCAAACGCAACGATTTTGCTGAACTCTCCTACGACCGTCCTGATCCTCTTCTTGTTGCCTCTCGCTATCAGGACCCCTCTATTGCTTTGATCTGTGCACTTTTTGGATACGGTAATGCAGGCTTGATCGTCAAGTTTCTCGAAACGCTTGACTTTTCTCTGCTTGAAAGCAGAGAAGAGCGTATCACAGATGCACTCTCCAGACACTACTACCGTTTCCAAAAGAGCGCAGATGTGACGGCGCTTTTTATTGCATTGAGACGTTTGAAGCAGATCGATACATTGAAGAATATCTTTTACGAGGGGTACAAAAGAGAAGAGAATCTCCTTGATGGACTATGGGCACTGATAGGCAAACTGCAGGAAGCCAACCCCTATGAAAGTTACGGGTACCGTTTTCTTGTCGGCAGCATACCTCAGAGCATTGCCAAAGCCGGTACCTACAAGCGATATCTGATGTATTTGCGCTGGATGATACGTCGCGATGCACTCGATATGGGACTGTGGTCAAAAATAGACAAAAAAGATCTGCTCATTCCTCTCGATACCCATAC
>WFYB01000213.1 GCA_015490315.1 Sulfurovum sp.
TCCGAGACGGTAACGTGATCAGAGAATACAGCAGCGGACTCATCACCGCCTTCGGCGCCGGCGACATCACCTACCAGATAAGGGGGGAGGTACGTTAAGAAAACGACAACTGCTTGTCGTTTTTAGTGCCGTACGTGAGACCCGTAAAGCAAACGTGAAGAGTTTCACGTTTGCAGGGTCGGAACCGGAGGCGATGTTTGCAACAACGTTGCGAACCGCCGCAGGCTGAAACCGTCAATACAGTGAGCATAGGATACGCCCGGAGAGCTTGAAAGCGGGCACGTTAAGCAAAGCCAAACAGTTTTTTATTTGTTTTGTACTATAATTTCGCTTTAAAAAATCACACAAAGGGAAAAACAATGAAAAGAATGACAACCTGGTTGACAGCGGCAGCGCTCTGCAGTACAGCAGCAATGGCAGATATTAAAGCAACGGATGTTGAGGCGGCATATACTAACAACGTAAATGTCGAGGCAAAAAAAGAGCTTGCGCAGAGTATCGACTTTGGTCTTGCGAACACCACAGGTAATACCAAAACACTGAATGTAAATGGAAAATATACACTCTCTTTCATCACTCAGGGATATGAAGGGAAAGATTTGAAAGTAGCTTTTGACGCAGGAGCATTTGTAACAAAAAATGATGGCGTAAAAGACAACGAAGAGTATACTGCAAACCTTGGTCTTGAGCAGTATATCATGGATGGATGGCTTGGATATGCCTCACTCAATTGGCTGAGAAACAAGTTTCAAAACTACGATAACAAATTTGCTATTGGTGCAGGTATCGGCAAAGAACTCTTTAATGATGGACAGCATTCACTGAAGTGTAAACTTGGTGGAGCTTACAATATTCAAGATTTCAGCAATGCTCAGCCGACAAGAAAGTTTGCATCACTCAATCAGTATCTTGAGTATAACAACCAGCTCAACAAAGTGAGCAAACTTTATGTCAAGCTTGGTGCGATGGAAAATCTCAAGAACTTCTCTGAGGATTATGAGTTTTTGACACAGGTAGGATTTGATTTCGCAGTTGCAGAGCAAGTTTCTGTGACGATCGAAGAGGAGGTAAAGTATGACAACCTCCCTCCTGTAGGATTCAAAAAAACAGATACCAAGTCTATCGTGAGAGTGGGATACCACTTCTAATCCTTATGCATTGCATGAAAAGCGGCAGCCTCTGCCGCTTCACTTCTTTCCCCTCTTTTTTCTTTATCTTTCTCTCTTTTATAGTATAATGCCAACACTTTATATGACAGGAAGCAGCGATACGTGAAAGCAGAAACAGCAGTACCGGATGCCATCATCAAGAAGCTCGATCTTGAGGGCTACATCGCAGAGTTCAAGCGTTTTCTCGCCAGAGATAAAGCAGTCGCGATGCCAGGCGATATCAACCAGCATTTTCGCTATATCAAAGCACTCTCCGATGTGCAGTTTCCCTCGCCTCATCCGACACCCAATCTTGACAGAGAGCTGGCTCTCATAGGCAAACAGGCGGTACTCGGGCTTGATGAGATCTATGCCTTCGTGACGATTATCTCCTACTTCAACAAGCTTAAGGCATTGGGACTACCCGAACCTTTGGGCAGTTGGATACGCCAGATAGAGATCCCCGAAGCGATCGAGGAGATCATAGGCTACTTTACCGAAGAGGGGGAGATCAATACCCAGAGAGACCCTGAACTTCATCAGATAGAAGTTGCGTTAAAACGCAACAAGCAAGAGATCAAAGAGACGCTCTATAAGCTGGCACACTCTGCGAAACTAAGAGACTATCTCGTCGATACACAGGTGCATTTCAACGGTGGAGAGGAGACCCTGCTGGTGCGTGGCGGCTTTAACAAGGTAGTCAAAGCGACAGTAGTAGCCAGAAGTGAGGGGGGATACTTCTATATCATCCCCCAGAGTGTGAGTCATCTCAAGGAGAGGGAGTCTGCCCTGCTTTCGAGTAAAGAGGAGTTGATTTGGCGATACTGCAAAGAGATCTCGGCGACATTACACCAGTGGGAGCGGTTTTTACGTTATATCAATGAGGCGTTTGACCGTTTCGATCACTATCAGGCGCGCGTGCAGTTTGCCAGAGCCAAAGAGTATGAGTTTGTTCTGCCAAGCAGATCCAAACGTATCAAACTTGAGGATTTCGCCCATCCCGCGATCGAAAATCCCATACCTGTCACCATCGATATGGATAAACAGATTATGCTCATCACGGGGGTCAATGCCGGAGGGAAAACGATGCTGCTCAAATCTCTGCTCAGTGCAGTCTATATGAGCAAATATCTGCTGCCGTTTCGATGTGATGTGGCACGTACAGAGGTGGGACACTATAAGCATATCGAAGCGGTGATAGATGATCCGCAGTCTGTCAAAAATGATATCTCTACTTTCGCGGGGCGTATGAAGGAGTTTGCCGCACTCTTTGAGAAGCGTGATGC
>WFYB01000214.1 GCA_015490315.1 Sulfurovum sp.
GAACACTACGGGAACGGGAAATAGGTGCTATTTCTATAACCAATCTTGAAGGTGTGTGATTGTGCAGCTTCGGGTTCCCAGCCTGCGGCGGTGCTCCTTCGTCGCACATCGCCTTCGGTTTATCCTCGCTTCGCTGCGAGATTGTCGTCGCTTTGCTCCTTGGATCGCACCGAGAAAACGTGAAGCAGTTCACTCACAAAGTCTCCCAGCCTTCAGCGGTGCTCCTTCGTCGCACATCGCCTTCGGTTTCCAAGCCTTCGCTGATGCTCACTTTCGTTCGCATAACAGCTTCGGTTTCGCATCGAGGAAACGTGAAGCAGTTCACGTTTCCTCAGATGCTCACCAATCTTCCCACAACTTTGCTTTTGTGGGGATGTTCCCTTTGCTTCTTCTGGCTACGCTGTCGCGGTAGAGCCATGCATCTTTGATCTCGGCGATCTCCTCTTCACTCAGACGGCTCTGTGTATACATATCTGCCTCTTCTCGCTGTCTTTGGGCTTCATAGAGTGTGATGGCTGTGGCGACAGAGACATTGAGGCTTTGTACCATCCCCATCATCGGGATAATGATCGTCTGATCTGCCAGTGCGATCACCTCTTGGCTTACTCCCTCTTTTTCATTACCGACCACCAGCAGTGTAGGCTTGGTGAAATCCACTTCTCTGAAGCTGACAGCATGATCATCCAGCGCAGTGACGATCACCTGCATCCCTTCTGCACGTTTGGACGCTATCAGATCTACCCTCTGATCATAATCGACCCTCTCTCTACCCACCCAGCGATGGGCTCCCTGCGTAATGGTCTTGTGTATCTTGACATCCAGATCATCCCTGCAGCTGTAGTAGAGTCCCAACACCCCTGCCGCATCGGCACTTCTGAGAATGGCAGAGTTGTTCTGCGATGAGTGCACATCATCCAAAAATATCTGCAGATCGGGCTGCTTGCGTCTGAGTATCTCATCGATACGTGCTTTTCGCTTCTCGTTTAACATACGGAAGTATACTCAAAATTGTAACGAAGACAAAATGATAATGCATTATAAATCACCTGACGCCCCCGGTTGATAAGTATGGGTTACCACGTGCAACGTGAAATCGGATAAACACTACTGTATCAGATCCCCTTCGAGTGTTTTCAAAAATGCCACAACATCCGCAATCTGTGCTTTGGTAAACTCATGCCCTATCTGATATTTGCTCATGATACGTACCGCCTCTTCAAGCTTGCTGACCGCACCATTGTGAAAATAGGGTGCTGTTCTTGTCACATTTCTCAAGATAGGCACGCGAAAACGGAGCTGATTGCCGCGTCCGAGGAAACCGCCTTTGTTTACAAAAGGAAAAGGACTCTCTTTTAACCGGATATTGGGCTCAAACAGAAGTCCGACATAATCAGACAGATACCGTCGCAGCGGAAACTTCTGGATACTCTGCCCGCCTACACTCATACCGGTATGACATCCGGCACATCCCTTGGTAACAAAAAGCGTCATACCCCGTTTGGCAGCAGCAGAAATGGCATGGTCATCCCCCTCAAGAAAACGGTCAAACGCGCCACGCGTCAGCAAAGTACGTTCATATGCTCCGATGGCTTTTCGGATATTTGCAAATGTTACATTTCCCTCACCAAATACGCTTTCAAACTGCTTCTTTACCGCAGGATCGGCATTGAGCCTTGCCTCGAGCTCTTTTGGGCTCATATTCATCTCAAAAGGTGCCTGCACAGGACCTCCAGCCTGCTCCTCGACATCTTTGGCACGTCCGTCCCAAAACTGGGCTTTGGCAAGGGCTGCATTGAGTACTGTAGGCGAATTGAGATGTTTGGGATTTGCCCTCCCGTGATACCCGATAGCTGTTGGCAGATTGTCATCTCCTCCCTCTTGCAAGATATGACACGTTGCACAGCTGATTGTCATATCTCTGGAGAGTCTGGGATCAAAATAGAGCTGCTTTCCCAGAGCGATCTTTTCTTTGCTTGTAGGGTTGTCGGGATCGTAGGTAGCCTTCACTACCCCATCATAGTGCTTTGGCATAGGCAAAAGGTTGTGAGACGCAGCCGCCTGACGCAACTGTGCATCTGTCAGCACGATCTCTTTTTGAGGCAGCAGCATCGGCAGTGACAAAAGCAACACAATCACAAAAAAAGTGATCGTGACTGGGTGTACTACACGCTTCATCATAGACCTCCTTACACCCTTTTAGTATACATACGACAGATACCCAAAAGCATTGATGTATATCAAGTCTGCCACATAGCAAAATTTTCCTCGTTACCACAATATTCGCAGAAACGATAAAAAGAATAGAAGGATCTAAATAAAGGTCTTGGTGATTTATTGCAAAGCAATGCATCATGAATCACCTGACACCCTCGGTTGGTCATGTCTATTTCGTTTGAAGGAGTGCCAAAAATGCTTTAGGGCTCAAGACTGAAACCCGAGAGGATGAAAATCCTTTCTTGTCTCTGGTAACGATAAAGTCGATATGCATTTTCTCGGCTGATGTGTAGATAACGCTGTCCTCATAGTCACCGCCGTTACGAACAGATGCATCGGACAAAACCTCGTGTGTCACAGGAGCAACCCCCAAAAGCCCCAACAGCATTTCGATAATCTCGTCTGCTTCTGTTTTGTCTGTCTCTTTTTCGATAAGATAGTGCAGCGTTGTCA
>WFYB01000215.1 GCA_015490315.1 Sulfurovum sp.
GCGACACATGCCAAGAGGGTCGAGCTGAGGCTCTATGACAGACTCTTCAAGGTGGAGTCTCCGCAGGGGATCGAGGATATCAATCCCGATTCGCTCAAGATTATCAAGGATGCGCTGATCGAACCTGCTGTGATCACCCAAAAGCCTGATGAGCGCTACCAGTTTGAACGCGAAGGCTACTTCTATGCCGATC
The DNA here is from genome assembly GCA_015490315.1 of Sulfurovum sp. Classification (GTDB taxonomy): domain Bacteria; phylum Campylobacterota; class Campylobacteria; order Campylobacterales; family Sulfurovaceae; genus Sulfurovum. Next base: position 194 of record WFYB01000215.1, read on the forward strand.
CGGTAGACTACACGGAGGATGCACCGGTTTTTAACAAGATCGTCTCTCTCAAAGACTCCTGGGCGAAAAAGAACACTGCACAAAAGCAAGCGCCGAAAAAACCTGCCGCCAAGCAGGAGAAAAAAGAGAAAAGCAAAACAACGCAAAAAGGAAACCGTGAAGGTGAGCTCGCTGCTTTGAGCGAAGCTGAGGAGAAACGCTTTGCACACTATACCGCAACCTATGGTCTCAAACCGCAGGTTGCCAATATCCTGGCAAGAGATCCGCAGCTCTCAGCCTTTTTTGAGCGCACGCTCAAGTCTGTCGATGCAGCGGTTACCGCTGCCAATATCATCGTCAACGATGTTGCCAGAGCACTCAAAGAGCATCCCGAAGATGCCTCGAACATTACGCCTGAAGCGATCGCCGAGCTGGCGTCCATGGTAGAAGAGGAGAGGATCTCTTCCAAGATCGCCAAAGATGTCTTTGAGGAGATGCTTGGCAGCGGCAAAAGTCCAAAAGCGATCGTCGAAGAGAAGGGCTTGGAGCAGATCAGTGATCCTGCTAAGATAGCACCTATCATCGAAGAGGTGATCGCCAACAACCCGGAAAACTTCCAAAAATACAAAGAGGGTAACAAGAAACTCTTTGGCTTCTTCGTCGGACAGGTACTCAAAGCCACAGGTGGCAAAGCAAATCCGAAGGTGGTCAACGATCTGGTCAAAGAGAAGTTGGAGGGTTGAAAGTAGCTTCAAGATTGTGTATAATGAATAGTTGAATTAAGTCCTTGAGTTATCCTTCGTATTGCTCAGATAGCTCTGGCAGTCGCAAACGCAAGCGCCCCTTTCGGGGTTTGAGTGCTCCTTTGTCGCCATCTGACCAATACGAAATATATGGCTTTATGGGATTACATAAATAAAAAGGTATATCGTGGATGTGATAAAAGTACTGCAATCGATCAAGCCCTCACTCAAGAAGGAGGGTTTTGCTATTGACGGCGTGGTAGGCTCTTATGCCTACGGTGACTATACCGATAAGAGTGATGTAGACATTTTATACCATATTGAAGATACGTTTATGCAAAAACATGAGGGCTTTTCAGCTTTTAGTCGCATCGCTGAGATCAAGAAAATGCTTGCAGATAGACTGGATAGAGATGTAGACCTTATCGCTTCACGGGGACTTTCCAAAACGGCAAAAAAATATATGCTTTCCAAGGTCTTGAATGTCTGACAGGAAGATAGCAGCGAAGGTCTCCTTTGTCCTTGAAATGATTGAGAAAATAGAGTTGATCGTTGCAAGACACAAGGGTGTAGTGAATGCTTTGGAGGATACCGAGGGGCAGCTGGCACTCCTGATGGCAGTATCACAGATTGGGGAGACACTCAATAAGATAGATCAAGATACAATTTGTACGCTTGATCTGGAGGTAGAGCAAAAAGGTGCCTATGAGACACGAAACTTCATCGTGCATGATTATGATGGTGTGGACCTCTATTTGATCGAGAAAGTGATTGAACACTATCTGCCACAGATGAAGACCAAACTACAGAGATACCCAAGATGAAAGCGATGATCCTCGCTGCGGGGCTTGGGACGCGGATGCGTCCGCTGACAGACCACACCCCAAAGCCGCTGCTGAAAGTGGGCGGGATACCTTTGATCGTCTGGCATATCGAGAGATTGGCGCATGAAGGGTTTGATGAGATCGTTATCAATATCGCGCATCTTGGATGGCATATCCCCAAGGCTCTTGGTGACGGCTCGCACTGGGGCGTGAAGATCAGCTACTCCGATGAGCAGGAGGAGGGCGGTCTGGAGACCCTTGGCGGCATCGTCAAGGCGTTGCCTCTGCTTGAGGATAGCGATCCCTTTTTGGTACTGGGCGGTGACATCTGGACAGACTATCCCTGCGATCCCCACAAACAACTTTCAGATGGCATCCTCGCCCATATCATTCTCGTCCCCAATCCTCCACACAATCCCGATGGAGACTTCGCGCTTGAGGGCAACCGCGTGATAGACAACCCCCAATACACCTTTTCGGGTATAGGCTACTACTCTCCCAAGCTCTTTGAAGGCGTAGACTACGGCAAAGCACCCTTGGCACCCCTGCTGCGTGCGGCGATGAAAGAGGGGAAGGTGACGGGCGAACTCTATGAGGGAGAGTGGCTTGATATTGGGACTCCCCAGAGGTTGGAGCAGTTGAATGCGGAGCTTATGAATCGGTATTAGGTAGGCAGAATCATTTATAATATA
>WFYB01000216.1 GCA_015490315.1 Sulfurovum sp.
ACCGCTGCAAGACACTCGAAGAGGAGGTCGCAGCACTCAAGCGTGAGCTCGAAGAGAAAGATGCGGAGATAGAGAAGATCGTTGCGCAGGTAGAAGCGCTGCTGTCGTGATAAAATTAGAAATTAGAAATTAGAAATTAGAAATTTTTCTGTCTGGAGGATTTGAAATGAAAAATGTAGGACTGACCATCAACGGCACACGCTACGAGATCAAGCTCGATGACGCGTTCGCAGATTTTGTCAATCAGGATCTTGAAGCCGCAGGGATCAATCTCGCGACAGACAACAAAGCTGACAAACTCCTCAAAGCCTATCTTAGACTTGCCAAACAGGCAGCTTCTTATGAGAAAGAGATCGAACTTCTTGTAGAAACCCTTGACGGATTGTAGTTTTTTGCAAAATTTTAAATACTTTTGACATTTTTTGGTGTATACTTTCACTGGGCGTAGATATTAGACAGGGTTTTCCCAGGTAGAATTGATCTACCAGCTAAAGCAAACTCTGCTATAATACCCATCGGCAACTATTGAGTTGCACAAACTAAATTAACACAGGAGTTAACATGACTAACACAAACATGAGACGCGGATTTACAATGATCGAATTGATCTTTGTTATCGTAATTATCGGTATTTTGGCAGCCGTTGCCATTCCAAAACTTGCAGCGACAAGAGGTGATGCAGAGGGTGCAAAAATCGCCAATAATCTGGCAACATGTATCACAGACGCTGGTGGTTCATACGGTATGACAGGTACATTTGATACATCGTCTGAGGCTTGTACAAATGGTCTTAAAGAGCAAGGTGGAGAAGCATGTTTTACACTTAGTGCTGATAATGGAGCAGGAACACTTGCGGTAGCGGATGCTGGTACTACAAGAGCATGTACGATTGCACACACTCTAGCTGCTCAAAATAATATGACGGGCACTACACACCAATTTTAAAATTAAGGAGGCAATTAATGCCTCCTGAAAAATTCAAACAGTAAACTGTTTGAATAGCCTTTATTCTACTTTTTTATCTACAAAAAATCCAATCATTTTTATGATATAATCAAAATATATATTTTTAAGGATCTAAAAATGAGAAATGCATTTACTATGCTTGAACTCGTCTTTGTTATTGCTGTTATAGGCATTTTGTCAGCGATTGCTATTCCAAAATTTGCAGTTACTAGAAATGATGCAATCATAACAAAAGCAAAAACAACTGTGGGAGCTCTACGTTCAGCGATAGCTACCGAGAGACAAAAACGAATACTAAAAGGGAACTTTGACAATATTACCGGTAGCGATGCGAAAGGTTTGTTGGAATATGATTTTGTAGATAATGATCCCAGATGGTCACTAAGTGGTGATACCTTTACCTTTACAGCACCTGACAGTACTACATGTGCATTTACAGTATCAAGCAATAAGCTTGTCAAAGGTGTATGCGGTGTTTCTGGGATGAGTGATCTATGATAGACTTGCAATAGAAGTGTACTACTACCACATCGCACTCCTGCACTCCAGTGCTCCGACCCTGACCTATGCCCACAGAGATGAACTGCCTATAGGCAGTGTCGTCACTGTCCCTCTCAAATCGACAGAAAAACAGGCGGTGGTTTTGGGGCAGACAGAAGCGCCCTCTTTTGAGACGGAAGCGATCCTTTCTGTTTCAGAGCATTGTTATACCGAGATACAGATGCAGGTTGCCAGGTTTATCTCGGAGTATTATTTTTCCTCTTTTTCGGAAGCGATATCGTTGTTTTTGCCCTTTGGGCAAAAAAGCGTTCAGCGTTCAGCGTTCAGCGTTCAGGATGCCCCCGTATTGAGTGCTGAGCAGCAAAAAGCTTATGAACAGCTCCTCCAAAAAGAGAAAGCTTTACTTTTTGGGGTGACGGGATCAGGGAAGACGGAGATCTTTATCTCCCTGATGGCAAAGATGCTTGAGGAGGGCAAGACGGCGATCTTTTTGATGCCGGAGATCTCGCTCACACCGCAGATGGAGAAGCGGCTGAAGGCCTATTTCGGGGATGCGGTGGCGATGTGGCACTCCAAGATCACCAAGAAGAAAAAAGAGCAGATACTCGAAGGGATAGAGTCGGGTCAGATACGCATCATCGCCGGGGCACGTTCGGCGCTCTTTACGCCGATGCCGGATCTGGGGCTGATCATCGTTGATGAGGAGCATGACGACAGCTACAAGGCGCAGACCAGACCGCGTTACCATGCCAGAGATGTGGCAGTGCTGATGGGGCAGAAACTGGGGGCAAAGGTGGTGCTTGCTTCTGCGACACCGAGTATGGGTAGTTACCACAAATATGAGGTGGTCAAACTCTCCTCTCCCTACATCTCGACAAAAAAACACTACCGTTTCATCTCCGGAGATACCATCAATGAGCCGATCCTCAAAGCGCTCTACGAGAACTACCAGAAGAGAGAGCAGTCTCTGCTCTTTTTGCCCACAAGAGGCAATTTCAAATATCTCTACTGCCAAAGCTGCGGCAAGACCCACCTGTGCCCCTACTGTTCGGTGGGGATGGCACTGCACCGCAAACGACGCCACCTCAAGTGCCACTACTGCAACTACACCGAAGCGATCCGTGAGAGCTGTGTGCATTGCGGACATACACCGCTGAGCAGTGAGCGGATGGGGACGCAGGAGGCGATCGAGGTGATCAAAGAGGCGATAGAGGGGATCAGGATCGAGCAGTTCGATCGCGACAGCATCACCACAGCCAAGCGCCTCAAGGATGCACTCTCCCGCTTCGAAAGTGGAGAGAGCGATCTGCTGCTGGGTACACAGATGCTCAGCAAGGGGCATGACTATGCCAACATCACACTCTCGGTGATCATGGGACTGGATCATATCCTCGGGCTGGCAGATTATCGGGCAAGAGAGCGTGCGATGAGCTTGCTCTTTCAGATCGCCGGACGAAGCGGCCGTGCCAAAGAGGCAAAGGTATTGGTGCAGACAGCCGATCCGGAGTTTTTCCAAAGTTATCTGCACGATTATGAGGCATTTATCAAAGATGAGCTCTCATTTCTGGAGATGATGGCATATCCTCCTTTTGCTTCACTTGCCCGTATCCTCATCGCACACAAAGATGAAGCCAAAGCCTCCAAGATCACACTCGATACTGTGACACAGCTCAAGGCATATGAAGAGATAGAGATCGTAGGACACGGCAAAGCCCCCGTTGAGCGCATCGCCAACAAATACCGATTTAACATCCTTTTGCGTGCCAAAAGCAGGGTAGCATTGCTAAAAGCCCTCCATGCAGTGGACAGGCGCGAGATAGAGATCGATATGGATCCGGTAGAGTTTTCGTAAAGCGTAATATGGTTATGGTATAATCTGCCTATGAAGTATAGGTTAAGTGTTCATGCACAGGATGTTATGAATCATAGAGGTATTGCATCACAGTGGATAGAAGCAGTACTTTCCTCTCCGTCATTGACTGTAGAAAAATGTGAAACTGAGGTACATTTTTTTGGTACGATAGAAGCGTATGGAAACAGATGCCTCAAAGTGGTTGTAAATCCGGTGAAGCGACTGGTAATTACAGTCTATTTTGATAGACAAATGCGAAAAAAAGGATGTAAATGACGATTCAGTATGATCATGAAACGGATTCGATCTATTTGATTCTTTCCGATGACAAAGTAGTAGAAAGTGAAGAACGTCAAGAGGATGTTATAGTAGATTATAACGCGAAGGATGAAGTAGTGGCTATTGAAGTACTGCATGTCAAAAAAAATGAACATACAATAGATTTGCCTATTGTGCTACAAAGTGCTTAATGTCCTCTCGTTGAATTATTATTTAACTGCAAATAATGTGTTTGAAATATAAAGTACTTAGGGTATGTCATCACATATCATTAATAAGAATCATAATAGAAGTTACAAAAGGTAGAGTGTGAAAGAAAGATACCCAACCAAAAAAATCTATGTCGGTAATGTAGCCGTAGGCGGCGATGCACCGATCTCGGTACAGTCGATGACCTATTCCGATACACGTCATGTGGCGGCAACGGTGGAGCAGATCAATAGGCTTCATTTTGCGGGTGCGGATATGGTGCGTGTGGCGGTACCGGAGATGGAAGATGCCTTGGCGCTTAAGGCGATCAAAGAGCAGATATCGCTGCCGCTGATTGCTGACATTCACTTCAACTACAAACTGGCACTTGAGGCTGCCAAGTGGGTGGACTGTATCCGGTTTAACCCGGGGAACATTGGAGAGAAAGGACGTATTAAAGAGATCGTCAAGGCGTGTCAGGAGCGTAACTTGCCTATCCGTGTCGGGGTAAATGCGGGGAGTCTTGAGAAAGAATTTGAAGACCGCTACGGAGCAACCGCTGAGGGGATGGTGGCAAGTGCGGAGTACAACATCAAGTTTCTTGAAGATCTTGGCTTTACCGACATCAAAGTATCTCTCAAAGCATCTGATGTGGACAGGACGGTTGAAGCCTACCGGATGCTGCGTCCTAAAAACAACTATCCATTTCACTTAGGTGTCACAGAAGCAGGAACAGTCTTCCATGCGACGGTCAAGTCCGCCATCGGGCTTGGGACACTGCTGCTTGACGGCATAGGAGATACGCTGCGTGTCTCGATCACCGGAGAGCTCGAAGAGGAGATCAAAGTAGGCAAAGCGATCCTCAAAGACAGCGGACGCGTGCAGGAAGGGCTCAATATCATCTCCTGTCCTACCTGCGGGCGGATCGAAGCCGATCTGGTCTCAGCCGTAGCTGAGGTGGAGCGCAGAACAGCACACATCAAAACACCTATGGATGTAAGTGTCATGGGCTGTGTGGTCAACGCTATTGGTGAAGCTAAACATGCCGATGTTGCTATCGCCTACGGCAAGGGTGCAGGACTGATCATGGTCAAAGGGGAAGTGG
>WFYB01000217.1 GCA_015490315.1 Sulfurovum sp.
GATACGGATAAGACTCTCACGCAGCAGGGAAACTGAGCCTTTGAACTCTTCAAGAGAGCAGACCCAGATGCCATCCACCCAGCCCATGCGCTCCATGCCGTTGGGATAAACCGATGTTACCAGTACACCGATATCGGCACCCACTTTGAGCATATCCTGCTTGAGTTTGGCTATCCAGTTGTCGCTCCACGCTTTGGTGTTCTTGGACTCGTAGCAGATAATGCCGCAGTTTTGTACGTCGCGGGTATGAACCGTCTGAATACAGTCTGCTCCGAAGGCACCCTTTTTGACCTCTTCCATAGTATCGAAAGGAAACTGGGCAGAGAGCCAGCTCTCAATGGCAAGCTCCAGCGCCTCACCCTGTACCTGCATGCTCCCCTGCTCCGCTTTGCGCTTGGCGTCTTCAAGGCTGCGCTTGAGCTGCTCGAGCTGTTCGTCCTTCTCTTTGAGCTTAAGTGCCTGTGCCTCTTCGACCTCTTTGAGCTTCTGTTCTGCCATCTCATCAAGCATCTTCTGCATCTTGGCTTTCTCATCTAACAGCCGTTTATTCAGCTCCGCTTCGGCTTCAGCTTTCGCTTTGAGAGAGAGTTCTTCCTTTTCCCGCTTGAGTTGCGCTATCTCGATCTTGGCGGCACTGAGCTCCTGGATCTCCTTTGACTTCTGTTCAAGCTCCTTTTGCATCAGTGCCATCGCTTCACTCTGCTCTTCGACGATCTGCCGCTTGAGCTCATCGGCAAGCTTAGCACGCTCCTGCTTGAGCTGTTCTCTGGTTGCCTTTTGCAGTGCCTCCTCGAACTTCTCTTTCTCCTGGGCGAGTGCTTCCTCTTTGGCTTTGAGTGCATCAAGGTGGGTTTTGTACTGCTTGCGTGCCTCCTCTATCTCTGCTTGAAGCCGCTTCTTCTCGGTAAGCTGCTGTGCCTTGAACTTCTCTTCGATCTGATGATAGAAGATCGCATCGATATCGATGGTCGTGCCGCAGTTGGGGCACTGGATGGTATTGGTAGATGGCATACCTATTTCCTTTTTGAGGTTATTAGGGATATTTTATCTAAAGTTTAGCAAGAGTTTTACAAATATGTCATTTTGTCATATAATGTCAGCATGAGACTCTTCATCGCATCCCCTGTCATCCTCGATGACTACCAAAGTATCAAACAAGACTTCGAAGGCATCATAGAGGGCAAATGGGTCGAAGAGGAAAATCTACATCTGACCTGGGTCTTTCGGGGAGAGTGTGAAGATGCTGCACCGATCAAAGCGAAACTTAGCACCATCACACCGGTAGAAACAGAAGTGGATGTTGCCGAGCTTGGCTATTTTGGCAGACCGCCTCGGATATTGTTTGCGAAGGCGGAGTCGAAACTGCTCTATGACAAAGCCAGAGAGTTCAAAGCAGCGGGCTTTGACCTCTACCGTTTCAAGCCTCACATCACCCTCTGCCGTATCAAGCAGATACATGACTACAAAGCATACAAAGAGGTACTCAAAAGTTACAGAGAGAAACCTCTGGGGAAGATAATACCTGAGATATCACTCTACCAAAGTGATCCGGGTAGAGACGGGGCACACTATACCAGGCTATGACTCTTTGTTATCAGGGGTCTTGGGATCGATCTCTTTGACACTTTTCTCCAGATCTGCAACAAAGTTCTGGATCTTGCTGCCAAGTGTCTCAATAAAACTTTTGGTCTGTGCAAGATCGATATTGATCTGTTCATTGTCTACTTTGATACCGACATCATCAGCGAGATCGACTTTGCCTTCGCTAATATCCTTCTGAAGTTTCTCGGCCTTTTGCTGCAGTGTTTCCTGCAACGCATTGAAAAAGCTTTTGGTCTGTGCAAGATCGATATTGATCTTCTCATCTCCTATGTCGATACCGAGTTTGGAAAACAGGTCATTGTGTATCTCTTCAGCCATTGCCGCTCCTTTACTCTAAATATCACCAATTATAACCAAAAATTAGCCCTAAAGAAAAGCAAGCAGAGAAGCAGTCACCGCTACATTGAGCGACTCTACGCCTCTGTTCATCGGTATAGCGATACTCTCATTGCAGAGTGCCTCAACAGCTTTACTGACACCCTCGCTTTCGTTGCCGAGCACAAAGATGGTTTTGTTACCGTAGGACTGCTCTTTGTAGTTTTTGACCGCGTGGGATGAGAGTGTATAGAGGTCGGCATCTTCATCTTTGAAGCGTTGCAGGGTTTTTGCGAGATTGGAGGTCTTGATGATGGGCATCTTGAAGAGGGTACCCACACTTGCCTTGATGACTAGTGGACTGATCTGTGCGGCTCCCTTGGTCGGCAGGATGATCGCATCGATATTGCCCGCAGCTGCAGAGCGGATGATCATACCAAGATTTTGCGGATTGTTGATCCCGTCAAGAGCCAGTATGCGGTAACTGTCATTTTTGGAGAGAAAATCCTCTTCATTCCCGAAATGCTCCAGTACAATATCGAGCGCCACTCCCTGATCCTGTCTGGCATTTTTGGAGATGCGGGAAAGGGCTGCTTTGTCATGGTATGCCACTTCGATACCGCGCTTTTTGGCGATGGCTTCCATCTGCTTCAAGGCAGGTGCAGGTTTGTTTGAGTTAGAGAAGTGGAGTTTATGGACAGTGACGGTAGGGTCTTCCAGTGCTTCAAGCACTGCATTGCGCCCATAGATCGTCAAAACTTTTTCAAAAAAACGCTTTTTTTCTAAATAAGCATTAGAATCTTGCTTCACTTCTTCTTCCCCATCAATAAAGGCATTGCAAAGCAATGCAAACCAACACTATTCACTATTATCTCTTCACTTCAAAATAAGTGCTTGGCACTTAGTTTGACTCCCCGTTCCACGCAATCGTCGGTTTGCTATCCTCATCGAACTCAACAGCCGGCATCCCCATGATGTTGTAGCCGCCGTCGACATAGTGTATCTCTCCGGTGACTGCTGCACTGAGATCAGAGAGGAGATACATCCCAGAATTGCCTACATCTTCGATGGTGACATTGCGCTTGAGCGGAGCGTGTGCCGCATTCCACTTGAGCATAAAGGAGAAGTCGCCTATCCCAGCCGCTGCCAGTGTCTTGATGGGACCGGCGCTGAGCGCATTGACACGCACGCCGTCGCTTCCCAGATCTTCGGCAAGATACTTGGTCGTCATCTCCAGTGCTGCCTTGGCAACACCCATCAGGTTGTAGTTGGGGATATATTTGACACCGCCATAGTAGGTCAGTGTCAGGATCGACGCGTTATTGGAGAGAATCGGCTTAAGCTCACGGGTGACTTCGATGAGCGAATAGACAGAGATATCCATCGCCACATCAAACGCCTCTTTGGAGATATCCATAAAACGTCCGCTAAGCCCCTCTTTGGGTGCAAATGCGATAGAGTGCACGATAAAATCGATCTTGCCGAAATCCTTTTCAAGCGATGCTCTGAGTGCTTTGATCTCTTCAGGCTTGCTCACATCACAGGGATAGAGACGTTCTGCACAACCCAGCTCCTCGGCGATAGGTGCGAGCTTCTTCTCGAAACGTTCATTGAGATAGGTGATCGCAAGCTCTGCACCCTGATCCCGGCACGCTTTGGCGATACCGTATGCGATCGATTTTTTGTTGGCGATGCCCAGTACGACACCTCTTTTGCCTTTCATGATCATGCTTCTTCTCCAAATTTAAATTGCAGTATTTTATCATCATTGAGGTAAAATGTAGTACTATTCCAAAAAAACAATATTGAGACATTATGAACGATTTACTTATTATCAATACCGGCGGCACCTTCAATAAAATCTACAATCCCATCAGCGGTGAGCTTGAAGTCGACTGCGAGGGGAAAGCTCTGGAGAGCTTGAGCCGAAAATGGCTCTGTGATGAGATAGAACAGATCAACATCATAGACAAAGACTCGCTTGAGATGACCAACCAGGACAGATTTGAGATCTTGCTGACGATCAACCAGACCCAAAAGAACAAGATCATCATCATACACGGTACCGATACCATACATATCACCGCAGAATATCTTGCCGAGAGCGAACTGGAGAACAAACAGGTGATCCTCACTGGTGCGATGGTTCCCTACAGTATAGACCCGGTCGAAGCGACTGCCAACGTAGCCTCGGCAATCGGTTTTGTCCGTGCCAATAGAGAGTGTGGTGTCTTTGTAAGCATGAACGGTCTGGTCGAGCACTACCAAAATATCCGTAAAGACCGCAAAGCGGGACGTTTTGTCCCCAAAATAGTTAAATAACCCTATTTATGATTATCGACGGTAGGTGGGATAATCTCCCCGCTTGCCTGCATGCTTAGTGCTTCGGAGTACTTCTTGTAGTGGGCTCTGACCGCATTGGCAAGACGCTTTTTGACCGCCTCATCTACGAGTACTTTGTTGCCCTCCGGAAGTGCATCGAGAAGTGCAAGTAGGAGTTTGTCCTGAGGCTCAGGCATCTTCTCCAGCCAGCTATAGAGCAGTGGCTTGTTGATATGGGATGGGAGTGATCCCATGATCCCGACATCGTTCTGATCATGTACAAGCAAGCCTGAAGTCGTCCCCCGATCAAGGGTAAGTACCTGAAAAAGATAGAGTGTATGGTAATCGAGCTGTGCCTGTTTCTCCTCTGCCGTATAGGTGATATAGCTCTGCAGTGCCTGAACGACGATCCCGACATAGGCATCGATCACTGCCTTGCCGAAATGACGGGCAAAACTGAGATCCTCCTCGAAGTTGCCACTGTTGAAGTGTTCCAGGTAGAAATGGCTCACTCCACGCGTACGCTCCAAAACAGGGATATAGAAATAGCGCTCACCCTGTGCCATCCCCTCCTCTTCATAGCTGCCTGCCGCACGTGAGAGTGCAATCTCGAAGTCTCTCTGGAAGACATCGTCTTTGAGCGAGGGGTTGAGATCTGCCATGATACGCCAGTACCCCTCTCCATCCTTCATCTCGGTCCATGAGATATGCATATGTACCGAAGGCGCATGAGGGTTTTGCGGATGGATGATCGTAGAGATGGCTGTTGCCGAACCGAGCTTTTTGGCAGGATCATCATCGTAGTGTACCTGAGAGATGTTGACCGAACCGCGATTGAAAACGTGCTCATCTCTCGTCTCATAGCGTACACCGCCGCCGTGTCTGCCTTCGTCCCGCTCCCATTCGACCGCTTCACAGCCCTTGGATGCACCGAAAGTATGACTGATATCATCAAGTTTGCCCACAAAGTACTCCTGTAGCTCTTCTACAAGTGCATAGGCTTGCGCTGCTTTCTCGGATTGTGCCTGTGTTCTCATCATCGTCCTTTGCATAGTGGTTATGAATCTGTAGATTATATCCTTTATCAAATTTTGTTACAATTACGACTTAGGGATATATTGATAAAAAGGAAAAAGAATGAAACATAACCTATCCTCTATTTTGATATTAGGCGCTATGATCACAGGGTGCAGCACACCGGGGATGATCAATACACCAGCAGTCAACACAAACAAATCATATGAAAAACCTACACCAGAAAAGGAACAAATTTTCCAAAAAGCAATGGTAAAAGTGGCACTCAGTACACAGGAAGACCCCCGCTACAAAAAACTGGCGCTCGATACACCCGAAAAAAAGGCGTGGTTCAAGCAACTGCTCTACCGTCTCTGGGACAGACAGATCACGCGGGCACAGTTTATCCAAGAAGGACTGCAGAGATATCCGGACAGAGCCTATGAGTTCCGCTTTATCGCCAATGGCTTTCAGAAATATTCATAACCCCAATCTCAATGGTAGTCGATAGGATCGACTGCCCCAGCCTCTTCAAAGCCTCTAAGTCTCAACCTACAGCTGTCACATATCCCACAGGCACGCTCCTCATCCCGGTAACAGCTCCATGTATACTCGAGCGGTACACCAAGTTCTAATGCCCGCTTAACGATCTGGCTCTTTTTGAGCGCGACAAGCGGCATCTTGATCTCAATGCTAGTCTCCTCTTTGGTGCCGAGATTGACCGCTTCTTGCATCTTGCGGATATAACTCTCGCGGCAGTCAGGGTAACCGGAGCTGTCCTCTTCGACCACACCTATGAAAAGTGCTTCTGCACCGTGCTTCTCGGCAATAGCAGACGCAATAGAAAGAAAGATGCCGTTGCGAAACGGCACATAGGTTACCGGTACGCCCTCACCCAACCCGCCGGTGGGTACCTCGATGGATCTGTCTGTCAAAGCAGAAGCACCGATCTGTTCAAAAAAGGGAAGATCGATCTCATAGCGCTCGTTCGCATCCAGATGCTCCGCTATCTTCCGGAAGGATTCGAGCTCTTTCTTTTCGGTACGCTGACCGTAATTAAAATGCAGCGCGATGATCTCATATCCCTCCTCTTTTGCGATTTGGGCAGCAAGGGCACTGTCCATACCTCCGGAGATAATGCATACTGCACGTTTTGACATAAAACCATCCTTCTTGAGTGTTGCTTCTTTTTACTGCCATTTTACCAAGATTTGGGTAAACTTCCAGCATGATACTCGACATAGATAACCAAACCGAACTTGCTCTTGAGACTGCTATGCTCGAAAAGATCGCCTCTGATCTTACCGCCGCACCGATCGAACTTATTGTCGTGAGTGATGACGATATCAAGAGACTGAACCAAGAGCACAGGGGCAAAGAGAAGGCTACCGATGTGCTCTCTTTTCCGCTGGAAGCCTCATTTACCGAGGCTTCCGTCTTTGGGATGCCTCTGGGCTCCATCGTCATCTCGGCAGACCATGTCATAGCCAAAGCCAAGATGTATGGACACACACCCCAGGATGAGTTTGCCCTGCTTTTTATACACGGTTTACTGCATCTGCTTGGTTATGACCATGAGAAAGATGATGGAGAGATGCGTGCCAAAGAGCGGGAACTTATCGAGAAGTGGCAGTTGCCTGCAAGCTTGATCGTACGAACGGAGGAGAAGTAATGGATTTTGTGATTTTTGTCATCTCTATGGGTGTGCTCATCTGGGGTGCCGATCTGCTGATCGAACAGAGTGAGCGTATCGCACTGCGTTTTAATATCTCCGAGTTTATTATCGGTGCGACACTCATCGCCCTGGGTACCTCCCTGCCCGAGATGGCTGCCAGTGTCGCAGCGAGCTTCAACGACAAAGCGGCACTTGCCGTCTCCAATGTCATCGGAAGCAATATCCTCAATATCACTCTTGTACTCGCTTCGGTCTTTCTGATCGCCAGACAGATCAACCCTGACAGGGATTTCTTCGCCAAGGACAGTACCTGGGCGCTGATGCCGGTGATGGTCTTTATCTTGATGATCCTTGACGGTGAGATCTCCCGTTTTGATGCGGCACTGCTGTTGTTGATGATGGGTGCCTATCTGCTCTTTCTCATCCAGGACAGCAAAAGTATACCAGAACCAGATCTCGATATCGACGAGATAAGCGACTTCTCCTGGATCAAAACGATCCCTATGCTTCTGCTTGGGCTGGTTTTGGTGATTGTAGGCGCAGACTTTACGGTAGAGAGTGCCTCCTCTATCGCCAAAAGTTTCGGTATCTCGGAGTGGATCATCGGTATCGTAATGGTCTCTCTGGGTACCTCATTGCCTGAGCTGGTCGTAAGTATCTCTGCGGCGATGCGCGGCAAGGTCGATATGGCAATAGGCAATATCATAGGCTCCAATATGGCAAATACATCTGTAGTTCTCGGTGCTGCTGCTCTGGTCAAGCCACTACCGGTCGATACACTCACCAATATATTTGACATCGCGACCATGATCGTTGCGACACTGCTGCTTGTCTTTATCACCGCCAACAAGCTCTACACCAAATCGGCAGGTATTTCATTGGTAATTATCCTCGGACTCTTTCTGAATAACACCTTGCAAAATATGTAGTTTGGTTTTTGGGGATGATACCCCGCTACTGTGTCACATTATTATCTGTACCGGAAAGCTTGGCAGGTACTTTGCCAAAATACCCTTTTCGGTAGAGCCATCGGTAAATATCCGCTGCGATGGGACCGGCTGTACTGCCGCCGTGTCCACCGTGCTCGACCAGAACGGTCACGACAAATTTGGGATCCCTGTAGGGAGCATAGGTAGTGATCCAGGCATGGGAACGATGAAAATAGGCGAGCTGATCCTCTTTGAGACGTTTTTTGACATTTTGCGGGATCGATGTGACCTGTGAGGTACCTGTTTTACCTGCCACCTTGATAGGAAGATCCCGCATCGTGCGGTATGCCGTACCTCCTTTGATATTACAGACATCATACATCCCCTTGCGTATCTCGCTGAGATAGTAGGGATTGAAATGAATATGCTTTGCTTTGGGACGCGTAAGGTTGCCATCGACCTTTCTGGCGATCCGGGGAGTGACCAGGTTGGATGTGGCGATCAGTGCAGTATAGCGTGCCACCTGAAGCGGCGTGACCAGATCATACCCCTGTCCGATCGCTGCTATCACCGTCTCGCCCATATACCAAGGCTGCTTGTAGCGTCGCATCTTCCACGCTTTGTCCGGGATCACCCCGCTATACTCTCTGGGTAGATCGACACCCGTTTTGACCCCAAGACCAAATGAGCGAAGATTGCGTGCCATCGCATCGATCCCGACTTTGAGGCTCTTGTTGTAGAAATAGACATCACAACTCTCTCTAATCGCGCGTCTCAGCCCTACAGTCCCGTGTCCCCAGCGTGACCAGCATCGGAACTTGTGCTTGCTTTTGCCCAAAGTGATAAACCCTTTACAGAACTCCGAACTGTCAAGTACGCCTTCAAGCCCTTTTGAGAAAGCAAGTGCCATCCCCATCTTGATCGTAGAGCCTGGAGGATAGGTACCATGGATGAACTTGTTGGTAAAGGGTTTGGCAAGATCATCCTGTAGTGCCTTCCAGTCTTTTTTGCTGATACCGCCCACAAAAAGATTGGGGTCATAAGAGGGGTAGCTGACTGCCGCCAAAACTTCACCGTTGGTACGCATGACGACTGCCACACCGACCTCTTTGGATGCTTTAAAGCGCTCATAGATCATCTTTTGCAGATCGATATCGACATTAAGCTGAATGTTTTTATTGTCCTTTGGAGGGACTTTTTCGAGTAACTCTACCGCTTTGTTGGTAGCAGTCACCTTCGTCACTTCATACCCGAGTTCCCCCTCGAGGATCTTGTTGTAGTAGCGTTCCAGTCCGCTTTTGCCTACTTTGCCCACCTCATTGACCACAGGGTCTTTGCTGTTCTCCTTTTTGTTGGAGCGTCCTGTATAGCCGACAATATGTGCCGCATACCGACCATAGGGATAGTAGCGCTTGGTCTCCGCTTCGATCTTGATCGCATCACTGAGGCTGAGTTTGGGGTAGGCACCCATCATCTCCGGATAATGGATGAAGTCAACCACCTTAATATATTTGTGGTTATAAGGAGAGTTGTTCTTTTTGTATACTTTGAGCATCACTGTTTTGTTCAGGTCTGGAAAAGTCTCTACCAGTGTATCGACCACCTTGAGCAGGCGGGGATCGTTCTGCTTGAAGTGGGGTTTGATAGAGATCGAAAAACCGATCTGATTCATCGCTAATAGATTGCCGTGCAGATCAGTGATCTCTCCTCTGACAGGTTTGATGTACTGTTTGCGCTCTATATTGTCACGTGCCAGTTTCTCATAATAGAAGTTGGACTTGATGCTGACATGATAAAGCCTTGCGATCATCAGCCCCCAAAAAAGCAAAAAGATCAGAAGTACCAGTTTGTATCTCATACGAAAATCACCACAATCAAAATATCTACGATCAAACTGTAAAGCAGGATCTTATCGAGTATGATACTCTGTGTCTGAAAGATAAAATCATATCCCAGTATGATGCCCAGATAGAGCATATCGATCAGGAATACCGTGATCACCGGTGCACAGATCGCACAACGTCTAAAATACCCCAAATTGTGATAAAAGAGCACATAGACCAGCAGTGTCGCAATCACGGTCAGAAAAAAAGGTAGAGAGAGATTGGCTTCAAGATTGATAAAATAGATTAGAGAGACAAAGATATAGGACCATCTGCCTTTTTCGATCCCATTGATCATCATATATCCCATCAGACCGATAAAAAGCGGCAAAAAGACATAG
Organism: Sulfurovum sp.; assembly: GCA_015490315.1. Classification (GTDB taxonomy): domain Bacteria; phylum Campylobacterota; class Campylobacteria; order Campylobacterales; family Sulfurovaceae; genus Sulfurovum. The sequence goes on from WFYB01000217.1 coordinate 10,082, forward strand.
ATAGAGATCAGCATTGGGTAAAATGCAACAAAAACAGCGATAAGCAGCCACATTATGGGAAGCTGAATCGTTTTCAGAAAAGAGTCCATCTCTCGCTCGGCTCTCACGATACTTTATAGACCAGTGCCACTTCATTGCAGACAGGGAAATGGATACATTTGATACAGTCTGTCCATATCTTGTGTTCGGGGATCACCTCTTTGTTGATCTCTTTGAATCCAAGCTTTTCAAAAAACTGCGGTGAGTAGGTCAATACCAGCACATCCTCTTTGACACCGAGCTCCTTCGCCTCTTCAAGAGCGAATTTGACGAGTCTTTGTCCTATCTTCTGTCCACGGTATGACTGGTCTACGATCAGACTTCGGATCTCCGCCAGACGGGGAGAGTGTATATGCAGTGCCGTGTAGCCTACAAGCTTTTCCCCATCCTTGGCAAGTACATAGGAGCGTATATTGGTCGCGACTTCATCTTCGCTTCGATCGAGGATCACCCCCTCTTTGATCTCCGAAGCCACCATCTCTCTCATCGCTGGAATATCCCCCAGTGTTGCTTTGCTTAGCGTAATCACGATTCTCCCTCTTCACTCTCCTGCTTCTCATCTTTGATCTCCGAGATACCGAAGATCGTATCGAGTATTTCATAATGCACACTCTCATGTCCGTTTCTCTTCATGTTGGAGAGCATGATCGCGTCGGGGAACTCTTTTTTGAGTTTGGCACGCTCTTTTTGATTGAGTTTGTCCATCTTGGTAAAGACCGTCAGATATCGTTGATCGGGACGTATCAGCTCAGCAATATACTTCTGCACATCATCATCGATCTTGGCATGGGGGTGCCTCGCATCACGTAGATGGATAAACAGACGTATTGAGGTACGCTGCTCGATGAACTCTACAAGATTCTTCTGCCACACCTCTTTGAGGGACTTGGAAACTTTGGCATAACCAAATCCGGGAAGATCGACGAAACGTACGGGATAGCTCTGATCATTGTAGAGATAGCGTGTCTCAAAAAAGTTGATCAACTGTGTTTTACCCGGGGTAGAAGAGCTTTTGGCAAGGTTTTTACGCTGTGTCAGACCATTGAGCGTTGAACTCTTTCCGACATTGGATCTACCCAGAAAAACAACTTCACTCATATTCTCAGGAAGGGAATCTGCGATACTTTGTGCAGACTTGATAAACGCTGCTTCTACAATACGGGGTGTATTCACTTCTTCTTCTCCAGATCAAATATAAATTTTACAGGTTTTTTAGGATTGCCTTTGACGGAGGCATTGCCGGTTTTCATATCCAGAAGTACCTCTTCGCCTTTGAGTTGGCGCCTGTTGAGCAGATCGACAATACTCGCCTTGCCTTTGAGTATATATTGTGACTTCAGCGGGTAGTAGATCACTCTCTGCGCTTTGCCTTTGTAGTCGCTCTTCTTGTCTTTAAATTCGAAGCTGACATCACCTATCGCTTCATACTGGTTGGTTTCGTTATTCTCATCAAAATGGACAATTACCTTCTCCCCATGCAGCCAGCTCTCACCCTGTTTGATATGAACATTCCCCATGAAGTGCACCTCTTTTTTCAGCTCTTGGGCTTTCATGGAGTTGGCAGTCACTTCCACCTTTTCGGCAAAAAGGAAGATCGTAAAAA
>WFYB01000218.1 GCA_015490315.1 Sulfurovum sp.
GTAAATATTTGGCGCAAGTAGAAGAGGGGTCAACCTTGATCATAGATGGAAGCAAGGCAGAGTTTATTGATCATGACATCATGGAAACCATAGAAGACTTTGCTGTGACGGCTAAAGAGAACAATATTCATGTAGTCAATAAGCTTTATGTCGATATGACTATAGCATAGAACATTAAATATGGATATTAGTGAAGCGTGATCTTCCCTCTGTGCAGTGTTACCTTTCCCTGCTGCTCTAGCTCTTTGAGTACGCGGCTTACGACAACGCGGGAGGTGCCAAGCTCTGTGGCGATGTGTTCGTGGGTGGTCACTACAGGATTGCTCTGTTGTGCTTCAAGCCACTCCATGATACGTGCATCGAGATGTTTGAACTTGACGGAGTTGAGCAGTTTTGCCAGCGAGGTAAAACGGATCTGGTAGAGCGAAAAGAGGTAGCTTTGGTAGCTGTCGCTCATCTTGGCGAGCTGTTTGATGCTCTGGGCATCAACGAGGTAGCCTTCGATATCTGTTACCGTCTCTGCCGAGGCGACCGCTTCGGTCTGAGAGATGAGCGATGCGGTATTGACGATGCACTGCTCTCCGGGCTGCAGGGTATAGAGGGTAATCTCTTCGATCCCGTCCGCCTGTGTATAGAGACGTACTTTGCCTTTGGTCAGCAGCAAAATGTTGTCACAGATGTCACCTTGGTAGAAGAGCAGGTTGCCTGCAGGTACTTTGACCGGTTTGAGATGTTGTTTGAGAAATTCCCGTGCTTCGGGTTCGAGGGTATCCATAAAAGGATAGGGTGAAAGCTCCATGGGTATCTCCGTGTAAAGTGATGATACCACTCTATCACGGAGAAACTTAAAGCTGCTTAGTCATTTTTGACTTTGCATCCTGTGTTGAGACCGAGGATGGCATAAAGCGGACACCATCCGATCAGTCCTGTCAGTAGTGGCACTGCACCAATGGCACCAAGCCAGTTCTGGCTCGCAAAGCCCCATCCGATGATCGCAACGCCTGCGATAACTCTGATAACTCTGTCAATTGTTCCTTCATTACACATGATAAATCCTTTATGTTAAATTTGAATTACAAGAGAAGTATGACAAGTTTCCGCTAGTTTGTCTGTAATATGAGCTACATATACTATATTTCAATAATAATTATCAATATTATCATAACTTAAGTTTACGCGGGTTAGAATGCGGTATCTAAATTATTTAGATAATAATTATCAAAATATAATAAAAGGAATAATCATGAAAAAAGAGTTGACACTTATCTCATTTGTGGCAATGCTGGCTACAGGAGCCAATGCAACGAGTCTGGAGGAGCGTGTAAAGGCACTTGAGGAGAAAAGTGAGATACTCAGCGAGGAGCTTCTTAAAAAAGAGGAGAGCGGTTTTACATTTGCCAAAGCCGATCAGAGCTATAACGGTATGGGGGCAGCGGCATCGAAAGTCTATTATGCCCAGTCAGGACTCTCTATTGGAGGGTACGGTGAGATGTATTGGGCAAAAACGGAGGGTAAACGTGCCTTTGCCGATGTCTATCGCTTTATTCCCTATTTCGGATACCGATTTAACGACTGGATCGTCATGAATGCGGAGATCGAGTTTGAGCATGGCGGTGAAGAGGTCGCGATCGAGTTTCTCTATCTTGACTTTATGCTGGACAGATCTTTCAATGTAAGGCTGGGAAATCTGCTTGTACCAATGGGCTTGACCAATCTCAGACACGAGCCGACACTTTTCAATACCGTACAGCGTCCGGAAATTGAGAAACTATTGATCCCAAGTACCTGGCATGAAAACGGTATACTTGCTTACGGAGAGCTTGCCCAGGGTGCTTTCGCCTATTCGGTAGGGGCGATCAATGCACTCAATGTCAACACTGCCTTTGCGACAGATATTACAAGTGCCAAAAGAGAGCAGTGGCTCAGAAAGGGACGTAAAGGATCAGCAGAGAAAGCGACATTTTCACCGGCATTTGTAGGACGTTTGGATTATAAGGGGATCAATGGACTGCTTGTCGGTGCATCAGCCTACTATGGTGACGCTTCCAATACAGATCCTGATCTCTCCGGAGCAAACCTAAGTATCTTCGACCTGCATGCACAGTATGAAAAAGGTCCGTTTAGTGCCAAAGCACTTTATACACAGGCAAATGTCAGCGGTGCAGAGAAACTTGGAGCAGATACTATCCAAAAAGCGAGTGGTTTCTATCTCAATACAGCCTATGATCTGGCAGATGCATTGCACATGGAATACAAGCTTCCGGTCTTTGTACAGTATGAACAGTACAATCCGATCGAAGAGACTGTCAGTGGCGCAGGTGAGTTGGGGGATATCTCCATTGTTACTGCCGGATTCAATTTTTATCCGACCGAACAGGTGGTACTCAAGGCTGACTATGCGATCAAAGATGATCCTGCCAGAGCCGACAAAGAGCGTACCGCTTCATTTGGATTGGGCTTTATCTTTTAAGGAGTGGATATGGTTAGGAGACTCAGGATCCTCTTTTGCCTGCTTCCGTTGATCCTCGGAGGTGCAAAGGCTGCCAATGTAGAGCAGATCGTCAAAGAGGCACTTCCCATGGCAACAAAAATCGAACCTGACAAGGTTATTCTCACTCGAAGCGAGGCGCAGGAGGTGATGCGCCATGCCAAGATGAAACTGCCCTCACGGCTCTACCGCATTTTTCGTATCTATCGCGGCAAAAAAGAGCTTGCAGACGGTGTGGTGATCACACGCAAGGTGCGTAGCAAAAAAGCGAGTGTGCTTTATCTGTTTGACCACGAAGGGAAGTTGCTCTTTGCAGAAGTATTGGCATTTGCCGAACCGTCGGAGTTTCTCCCCTCAAAAGTCTGGATGGGACAGTTTCAAAACAAAAGCCCCGATGCGCCGCTGCGCGTGGGCAAAGATATCCCAATGATATCGGGAGCGACACTCAGCGCACGCAACGTTACCGACGGCGCCAGACTTGCACGTGCCCTTGTAGAAGCGGTACTGCGATGAAGTTTTTAGTGACAAAAGAGTGGCAGCGCGCGCCCTTTTTGAAGATGCTTATGGGAGGGGTGGCGCTTTTTTTGCTCCTTTTTCTTGCAACCGATGTAGTGTTGCATCACTTTCAGACAGGAGTGAGTCTCTCTCGTACTTCAGAAATCCTCTTTGGTAACGAAGCGGCATTTGTCGATCCTGTGCCTCTTGGCACACTGCTGCTGTGGGTACATATCGACCTTTTTATCGGGATGCTAACGGTACTAATCCTCTCGGCGATCGCAATACGCCTTAGCAGCAGTGCAAGCAAGAGCACCGTATGGCTGCATCTTCTGTCACTTCCCGCACTTCTTGCGCCTATCACATTGACCGTTGCCTATCTGACCTCTATGCAGTGGATGGTGGTACTCTGGCTTGGCTCTTTTATGCTCTGGCATATCATGGGGGTAGTGCTTTGTGTAGTGATCCTCTGGAGGGTATGGCGATGAAAGCATCAAAACACTTTGGCGTAGCGATTGCCTATTTTCTCCTTTTTCTTGCAGCGGTGGTGGACAGCGGTGTGGCGCTCTATTTCCAAGAGCATGGTATCGGCTTGCCGATGCGCAAGAGTTTGGAAGGATTTTTGGAGATTCTTGTGCCGCATCTTGCGGCTATGGATGTCAGCGCGTTTGTTGTGACACACTTTCTGCTCTTTACTTCCCTCTATAGCGATAGGGCAAAGCGCATACTTTATGGTGCATTGCTGGGTTTGATCCTGCTGGATCAGAGCATCTATCTTTGGATGTGGAGCGGCTGGGAGACGATCGGGTGGATCAAGCCTTTGGCTGTCGTGGCCCTATCGGCAGTCTGGGCGGCGGTGGTATGGGCTATAGCGGTTGCTTTATAAGGAAACCATCTTAAATGCAGCATCGCTCGGTCGATATCGTAGAGTATCTTACCGTCACTTTGTACGAGGATAAACGAGATTTCGGGATGCACCTTCAAAAACGCAAGTGCCTCAGCCGGGGGCATCACTGCTACTGCGGTGGCATAGGCATCAAGTCTGCTATTATCACCCAAAGAGATGAGTGTCACGGAGTGAAAGTGGCGCTCCGGTCTTTTGGTTTTGGGGTCGATGAGATGGTGCTCTTCGGGGCGGGTGGCATATCGCCGATAGGTTCCGGAAGTAGAGATCGCTATCTGAGGCATCCGTGTCTCTATCTGGGCAAAGAGCCCTGAAGCATAGGGCGATTCGATACCGACTTTACAGAGATCAAGACAGCGTATATCACCGCTAAGGGCAATTCTTCCGCGCGTGACATTCTGCTCGGCTAACCGTGCCGCGGCAAGATCGATGCCGTAGCCTTTGCCCATGCCGCCAAGATCGAGTGTGATATCGCTATCGGTTTGGATCGTGGAGGGCGTAATTTTGATCCCCTCGATGCGCACGGCAGCCATCCGGCGCATCCCTTCATCTACACGGCGCGGTTTCTCTCCAAAACGGTAGAGTTTTTTGGTCACAGAACCGATCGTGATATCAAATGCCCCCTTGGTCTCCCTGTGGTAGCGTATGCTCTCAAGAAGCGCGTTGGCAAGCAGAGGATCGTAGGCGATTTTGTGAGTTGCATTGAGTCGGTAAAGCAGTGCCTTTTCATCAAAGGAGGAGAGTGCTTTCTCTGCTTTTGCGATCGCATCAAATGCATATCTTGCTTTGGCGCTGTCGGATTTGGGCAGCCACACAGTCGCATAGGTGCCCATCATCACACGTGTCCGAGAGGGATACTCCTGTGCAGTGAGCGGGAGCAGTGCAAGCAGGAGTGCGAGGATAAGCGTACGCATCACTTTTTATGCCGTCTGCCTAACACCTCCACTACTCCTTTGAAATCTCTTTCGTGTCCGAAGCAGGCACTGGAGTTGCAGAGCATGAAGCCGTCATTGGTGTCGTTCTTGAAGAGACAGAAAGGGTAGGGAAGTTTGTCAAGTTGAGGGATATAGGGTGCAAGCTTCTCCTCTTTGGCTTTGATGACGATGTCATCTTTGAGATAGCGGATGACCATTTTGCTCATTTTGGGTGTGGAGATGGGCTGTCGCATCACATCGTAGGAGTGTATCTCGAGTGACTTGAAGACAAACTTTTTGTAGACTGTATCGACCAGCGAAGAGATGGAGTGCAGCACTCCGACCATCGTGGCTACCGAGGAGGGGTAGGAGCTGTCATAGATATCGGCATCGGTCTCAAACTCCCCTCGGCTGAATTTCCACTTGCCCCCGGCATAGTACCTTTCGATGGCATTGTTGGCAAGTTTGACGGCAGTGACGAGATAGTGTTCATCAAGGGTACTCTCATATGCTTCAATGAGTGCTTCACACAGATAGGCATAGTCCTCCAAAAAGGCATGGATCTTCGGTTTTTTACCGATGAGTGTGGAGTGAAAGAGTTGGGAGTTGATATACATACTCTTTAGCAGTGCCTCAAGTGAGCGTTTCGCCTCTTTGAGATAGCGTTTTTCTACCCTGCCGGCTTGAAAGAGTGAGGTGATCATCATCGCATTCCATGAGACGATCACCTTTTTGTCTATGAAGGGATAGCTGCGTTTCTCTCTGCGTTTTTGGAGTGCTTTGATCGCTTCACTGTAGTAGGGGATCTTCTCGGTTGCGGAGGGGTCATCGACCCGGATGATGTTTTTGCCCTCGAAGTTGCCCTCTTTGGTGATATGCAGTGCCTTGGCAAGCGCTTTATGTGCCGAGGAGGGGATCCCCTCTTTCTCAAAGGATTTGAGTGCTTTGTCGTAACTGTAGACAAAATATTTGCCCTCTTCCCCTTCTGTATCCGCATCGCTTGCGGAGTAGAAGAGGTTATCCTGTGACATCTTCTCGAGCATAAAATCAAGTGTCTCAAAACTGATCTCTTTATAAAAGTCATTGTCGGTGACATGGTAGGCTTTGAGATAGACCGAAGCGAGCAGGGCATTGTCATAGGTCATCTTCTCGAAGTGGGGGACAAGCCATTCATTATCCGTAGAGTAGCGGCAGAAGCCGCCGTCGACGATATCGCGCAGTCCACCCTTTGCCATGGAAGAGAGGGAGAGCAGCACCATATTGAGCACCTCTTTGTCGCGTGTGAGCTTATAGAGGTCGAGCAGCAGATCGAGTGTGGATGCCTGAGGGAACTTCGGAGCGGTATTGAAACCGCCATCTTTGTGATCGAAGAGCTGTTTTGCTTGCGCGATGGTGCGCGAGATGATACTCTCATCGAGCTTGGTCGCCTGTATTGTATGTTCGTTTTTGTTGAGGTGGTCGAGAATCTTCTGGGCTTCACTGACGAGTACCTCTTTTTCAGTCTTGTACTTCTCTGTGATCACTTCGAGCAGCGTGGGGAAGCTCATCATCCCGTACTTGGGTTCGGCGGGGATGTAGGTTGCTGAGTAGAAGGGTTTGAGATCATCTGTCAAGAAGATCGAGGTAGGCCAGCCGCCGGGCCGCCCGTTCATCAGCTGATAGACCTCCTGAAAGTGTTTGTCTATATCGGGACGCTCCTCACGGTCAACTTTGATCGAGACAAAGTGCTCGTTGAGGATCTTCGCGATCTCAGGATTTTCAAAACTCTCCCGCTCCATCACATGGCACCAGTGGCAAGAACTGTATCCGATACTTAGAAAGATCGGCTTGTGTTCGTCCCGTGCTTTTTGGAATGCCTCTTCTCCCCAGGGATACCAGTCCACGGGGTTGTCAGCGTGCTGCTGCAGGTAGGGAGAGTGTTCATTTTTGAGATGATTCGCCATTGCTTGTACCCTTTGTAAAATGTTAAACAAGTTTTGTTACTATTACACAGCTTATACACAAATAGTACAATACAATACTATAGAACCTGCTGGATACCCTAGACATTCACAATGGGTTTTGCAAATGTAAGGTTGTGCAAGAGATTTATAAGTCCTAGCCATAGCTAAGATGCAGTAAATATCTTGTGCAAAATTGCGTTTACAAAGCCCACCCGGAGGGCAACACAAGCTTTCGCCTATGCGTCGTTACTCTTTTTCGACTTAGCTACGGCTAGGGCTTCAAAAGAGTGCCTAGCCTAGACAAAAGCTTGTGATGTTGTGAACGCCTAGGGTATTCAGCGGGTTCTATAAATTTTAAAATAAAGAGAGCAAAAATGCAAAATATCACCAAAAAGTTACTTCTTGTGAGTCTGCTTTTGAGTACCTTCCTCTTTGGGGGATTTTCCAGTGCGTTGAAGAAGCAGAAGTTTCTATCCCCTGAGGAAGCTTTCAGGGTCACAGCGGTCAAAAAAGGTGATAGTATCGAAACAGAGATCAAGATGGCAGACAAGATCCATATCTATGAGGATGCGCTCCACTACCGTATCACGGCACCCAAAAAGGTGGAACTGAAGGTCAACAAACCCGAAGCCAAAGAGCTTGACGGTGACAAGGTCTATGAGAAAGATCTGCGTATCACGATCCCTGTAAGCCGAATCGAAAGCAAAGTGAAGGGAGACTATACGCTTGAGATAGAGTTTCAGGGGTGCTCGGATGCAGGTATCTGCTATCAGCCGATCAAAAAGCAGTTTCACTTCAAGGGAGCTAAGGCGGGATTTTTTGACAAGATAAGCAATGCGCTCAAAGAGGGCAATGCCGCCAAGATTGCCGATCTTCTCTCCAATGAGAGCGGGCTTTTCATTGTGTTTCTCTTTTTCCTTTTTGGGGTCTTTCTTTCACTGACCCCGTGTATCTTCCCTATGATTCCGATCCTCTCCTCCATTATCGTCTCGCAGCAGAAAGGAGAGGAGAAACCCAGTGTCGCGAAGGCATTTTTCACCTCACTTGTCTATGTACTCGCTATGGCGTTGACCTATACTGTGGTGGGTGTCGTGGCGGGACTTGTCGGTGCCGATATTCAGACAGCGATGCAAAATCCGTGGGTACTGAGTGCGTTTGCGGCGATGTTTGTCGCGCTTGCCTTTTCCCTCTTTGGCTATTACGAAATAGGTCTGCCTGCTTCCTGGCAGAGTAAGTTAAGCCGTGTGAGTGACGAAGCAGGCGCGAGGGGCGGGCTGATCGGTACAGCTGTTATGGGGCTGCTCTCAGCACTGATCGTAGGTCCCTGTGTCGCGCCGCCGCTTGCGGGTGCGGTACTCTTCATTTCTCATACGGGGGATGCGGCGCTTGGCGGGATCGCCCTGTTTGTGATGAGCCTGGGGATGGGACTGCCGTTGCTGCTTGTCGGCATCGGTGCGGGCAAATTCATGCCCAAGCCCGGGGGCTGGATGACAGCAGTCTCTCAGGCATTTGGCGTGATGATGCTTGCCCTTGCGATCTTCATGCTCTCACGTGTGCTGCCTGAGAGTGTAACGATGATGCTCTGGGCACTGCTCTTTATCGGTACGGCTCTGTATATGGGAGTCTTCGAGAGCAAGGCAGGCGAGGGGGTGATGAAGCTTTTTAGGTTGCTTGCGATGCTTTTTTTGCTCTACGGTGTGGCACTCTTTATGGGGGCACTGAGTGGGGCGGATTCGATGTTTAGGCCTTTTGAGAGATTTACCTCCGGTACCAAATCGGCAGTAGAGAGTCCCAAGGATAAGGGGCATTTGGGATACTCGGTGGAACGTCTGATGAGAGAGGTCGAAGCCTCGGATAAGCCGGTCGTTGTCGATTTTGGCAAGGAGTCCTGTACGGCATGTAAGGAGCTCGAGGAGATCACCTTCCCCGATCCAAAGGTCAAAGAGCAGCTCAAGAAGTTTACCTTCATTCAGATCGATCTAAGCAAAAATACCGATGCAGACAAAGCCCTGCTCAAAAAGTATGAACTCTTCGGCACTCCGAACATTATATTCTTTGACAAAAATAACCGCTATCTCCCGGAAAAAAGCCTGACAGGCTTCATCAAGCCCGAAGCGTTCGCCAAGCATCTAAAGAGTGTGGCAGATTAGCGCCGCTCGATTGGTGTCACGCTGACACGTACGCCTTCATATTCTGCATAGACATCACCATCCGCATAGCGGAAAGGGTGTTTTGTTCTAATCAGTTGAAGTCCGTGGGGCGGCACGCATACCGCCTCGAAATTCTCGCTTTCACTTCCGATGATGATAGGAAACTTTGAGGTATTGAGTACCCAAAAGTCGGTATGGTCTATATGCATACTCTCTTCCTCTTCATCATAGATTTTGACACCGTGCTCTTGATGGCTTGCAAAACTCTCAAGCAGGAAGATATCGTGGTAGAATGTATCTTCGATCTCCTCTTCAAGCAGGACACCCATACTGTTGCGTGAGACATAGGCGACGATGTCGATGTTGTCATTGGTCTTTTGGTTGATGCGGCGGTAGAGCTCTTTTTTGTCAGTGATCTTGTCCATATCTTTAAAAGAGTGATAGGCGTCGATATGCCCCTTCATGATGATGTTTTCGAAGCGTTCAAAATAGCGGTACTCTTCACGGATCTTTTTGTTTTTGATCATGGTGCGCAATCTATGATTGATCTTTTTGGAGCTGTCGGCAACCTTGCACTCGACAGGATCGAGATGTTTTTGACGCAGGATACCCAGATAATACAGCAGCATATTGATCCGATCCCCGAGAAAATCAAAGAAACGGTTGATAGGGTTGTTGGGACCAAACCATTTCTCAAAGAGTGTCAGCAGATAACTCAATGCAAAGACTTCAACAAAAGGTGCGATCCATGAAGAGGCAAACCATGAGAGTATAGATGAAGCGATCTTGGTGGCAAACGTCACGATACCTTCGAAGAGTGCCGATGCGATGGTTTTGATCTGTGCAAAGAGCAGAAGTTTGTCGAGATATCCGAACCAGTAGACCACAATACCAAGCAGTGCCAAAGCGGAAACAATTGCGGCGATATTTTTCAGCTTTGCTTTGAGGTTGAGATGCATATAGAAAGCTTTGACCTCTTTGAGCCCTTCGATGATATGGTCAATGATGTTTTTCTTGAGCCACTGCATCAATACATTGTCCAAAAACCAGCGTTTGATCAGTAGCGAGACTCCCTGGATAAAAGTAAGGCTTTTGAGAAATGCGATCAGCTTGAGTTTGGAAGCAAACCAGAGTGAGAGAATACTTGCTTTAAAGACCAAGGCAACGGCGAACATATATCCCATTAGCCATTCGTAGGATGCCTGATGGGTATATTTCAGTCCGTAGACAACTGCTACGGGGAGTGTGATCGCAAGCAGCGCTTTGTAACGTCTGCGCATGGGGTATCTATATCAATCTTCGTCAGTGGAGTCTGTGGTATAGACGCCGGTCAGTTTTTTCCAGATGATAGAGGCATTGAGTCCAAACCAGATAAGCAGACCCACACCGATGGTTGCTGCCCAGCCCGCCTGCTCGAAGTCGGTAACATTGATGATGCCATACTGCTGCAGTCCCCATACAAAAGCGGCGATGATGATAACGGTCATGATCGCACCATAGAGTTTGAGACTCTGGAAGATTGACTTGATCGCCAGTAGCCAGAGTGCGAGCATCAGAAGGATCCCAAAGGGTTTGAATCCCGAAAAGATATCATCGACATTGGAGATATAGCTGATGAAGTGGTGTCCGGTCGGGTTCCATGTGCCGATCGCAAGTGCCATGGACATTAGCAGTGTTACCCACCAGTTGAGATGGGTGACCTTTTTGCCAGTTTTTGTTGTAGAGGTAGAGGTGAGAAATCCCGGTAACATAATATTCTTCCCTTAAGATAATTTGAAGCATTATAGCAAAAAATAATTGATACCTCTACAAGCTATCGGTTTCACTCGATAGCTCTGGCAGTCGCGAACGACAAGCGCCCGTTTCACGGGTTGAGCGCTCCTTTGTCGCCATCGAGTGAAACCTCAGTCGGCTAATTAATCAAAGCGTTCAATTACGATATAATTGCATTTATATCTCGTGTTACGTACACGAAACATCTATAATGAACGGAATAACATGCAACCTGCAACAACACCCGAAAACAGCAAAAACCCCACCCTTGAGATCGGTAAGATCAACAGACTCGAAGTCGTACGCGATACAGACTTTGGACTCGTGCTTGAAGCGGCTGACGGCAGAGAAGTGCTGCTGCCAAACGTCTATGTGATGGAAGATGAGATGCCTATGGGGGCGCTTATCGAAGTCTTTGTCTATACAGACAGTGAGGATCGTCCGGTAGCGACGACGAAGATGCCCTATGCCAAGCTCGGAGAGTACGGTTATTTCACGGTGGTGGACTACAAGAGCTATGGTGCTTTTGTCAACTGGGGGCTGCCCAAAGATCTCTTTGTGCCTCTCTCACAGCAGAAAGAGTACTTCCATATCGGCAAGAAATATATCCTGCGTGTCTGTCTCGATCAAGAGACGGGCAGGCTCTACGCGACGCAGAAGATCGGCAAATACTTCAACCGTGATCTCAAAGGGTGTTACCAAAATAGAAAGCTTGAGATGCTGGTACTTGCAAAGACGCCGTTGGGATACAAAGTGATTGTGGACAATCAGTATGAAGGGATGCTTTTTGAGAACGAGATCTTTGAGGAGATACGTGTAGGTGACACGAAGATAGGCTATATCAAGGCGGCACGCAAAGACGGAAAGCTCGATATGTCACTACAGCCCATCGGTGCCAAAGCCAAACTTGGGGTAGCAGAGGGCAAGGTACTTCAGCTGCTCAAAGAGGCAGGCGGAGAGATGCCTTTTGGCTACAAAAGTGACGCAGAGGAGATACAGAAGGTCTTTGGCGTGAGCAAAAAGAACTTCAAGCGGGCATTGACCCATCTGATCGATAATCAGGAGATTACGCTGGATGAAAACAGGATCAAATTGGCAGAATGAAAAAAACTTGCTCTTTTTTGGGCAGTAAATCTTATGCTATAATTGGATTCAACTTCAGAAAAAGGAAAAAGAATGGATTTAAATGATCTTTTGAGAATGGGCGGAGAGCTTATTCAAAACAACAGTGACGATGCGACTACAGGTTTGGATATCGGCGATATTGCTAATGCGCTTGGCGGACTGCTGGGCAACAGTGAGGGTGGACTCGATCTGGGTTCATTGGTGAGCAGTCTGTCACAGAATGGACTTGGAGAGATCGTCGGATCGTGGCTGGGTGAAGGCGAAAATGCTTCTATCTCACTCGATCAGGTCAAAGACCTGTTAGGTTCCGATAAAATCTCAGAGTTCGCTTCTCAACTTGGATTGAGTGAAGAGAGTGCCGCGGGTGCATTGGCGGATGCGCTGCCTCAAGTCGTTGACCAGGCAACATCTGGAGAGGACTCTATGATAGGTGATCTGCTTGCGCAAGTCGGTGGTGTTAGCGGCGCAATGGATATGATGGGTAAGATGTTTAAATAGAAGGTTAGGAGGATTCTCCATCTATCGTTTTGGGAAGTGAAAGGGTGAGGGGCAATAGCGTCCCCTCTTTTTTTATGCTTCTGCTCTCATCTCTTTCTTTCTAAAATAGAGACCCGTCATCATTGTCGCAAAGAACATGATGCCCATAAAAAGCGTATTCATCGCATCGCCCGATTCTGCAACGACAGGATCTGTAACGACAGGTTCGACAGGAGCGATATCTCCCCCTGCTATCAGTGCAGTAGTGATCAGTGCCAAAGTAAGTAGTAGTTTTTTCATTGTGCGTTCCTTTGTATTGTCATGCCGCATAGTATTCACTATGGGTTATTCTAAACTTGATCAATTTCTCAAGTTTATACGCTTCTCTTTAACCGATTTTATTATAGCACGCTTTTTCAAAAATATAAACCCGCCAGCATGGTATGACAATTTGACAGATTTTTTCTCTTTATATACCATCTTTGGTACAATGGCAGAAAAAAGGCAAAACGGTGCGTTATCTTCTTCTCTATTTTTCGCTTTTCCTCTGGCTTAATGCAAAACCTTTCAAGGTCGCCAGCTATAACGTCGAAAATCTTTTTGATGCGCGCTATCAGGGGACAGAGTATGAGGAGTATATCCCTCACAAGCATAATTGGAATGCACGTATGGTCGAGATCAAGCTCAAGCATACAGCTGAGGTGATCTGTGATCTTGATGCCGATATTTTGGGACTTCAGGAGGTTGAAAATGAACAGATACTCCGTAGACTATCTACGCTGTTACGACGTGTAGGATGTCCCTATCGATATAGTACGATCACACAGAAAAAGGGTGCGCCGATCCAGGTGGCACTCCTCTCACGCTATCCGATACGAAAAAGCCGGGATATCGTGGTAAGTATCGCGCCAAGAGTGAGAAATATTCTTGAGGCTGAAGTGGAAGTGGGAGGGTATCCTTTGACCCTCTTTGTCAACCACTGGAAATCCAAAGGCTATGATGGGTTTGAAAGCAAGCGTATCGCCTATGCCAAAGCCCTTAAAAGGCGACTGGCGACACTGCCGCCGCAAAGGGAGTATATACTCTTGGGTGACTTCAACAGTGACTACAATGCAGACGATACATTAAGTGAAAAGAACAATGATACTGATGGCAAAACTGCATTTAATGATATCTTGCCAACCCGTATCAACGGAAAGCTTGTGCGTGAGAGAGATCTGTTTAAAACTAAGCAGATGATACTCTATACACTCTGGCTTGAGCTGCCTATCGAGAAGCGGTGGAGTCAGAAGTTTTACGGCAAACGTTCGACACCCGATCAGATCGTTATCCCTCGTACTCTTGTCGATGGCAGAGGGATTGATTATGTCAATGACTCTTTTGGGGTATTTCATAGAGATTATCTCTTTACCAAGCGGGGCTATATCAACCGCTGGCGCTACAAACACGGCAAACATATGGCAAAAGGGTACTCTGACCACCTGCCTGTCTATGCATGGTTTGATACGCTGCCTTACAAGCCGACCGCCATACCTCCTCAAAAGGTTGATGAGAGTGTGAAGAGTATCGATGATCTCTACAGACTTCAGAGTCTGGAACATCCCGTACTCCTCAAAGACGCAGTTGTGGTATTCAGGCGTGGCAATCACGCCCTTCTCAAACAAAGCCCCGAGGGCAGAGGGATATTTCTCTATGGCTGCGCTTCCCGTCTCAAAGAGGGGCTTCGCTACGATCTGCAGGTAGAGGGACTCAAGAGATACAAGGGGCTCATGGAGCTTCTGGGAGCACATATCGTGAAGCAAAAAGGCAAAGTCGATCTCACTGCGTATCGATGGAAGTCGTTACAGCATAAATTGCGACAAAATGAAGTAGTCGAAGAGATAGAGGGTACCTACCGCCATGGAGCACTCTATCTCGGTGACCAAAAAATACCCATTTATTTCAAAAATAAAAGGTTTATTCCCAAAGAGGGAAGCAGGCTCAAGATAGCCTATGCGCATCTTGGCTATTATAAACGGTTGCAGTTGGTGATCTACAGCAAGAAAGATTTTGAAACACTGGAGTAGACTATGGCGTATTACAATTGGATATTGGCATTTCATGTGATGAGTTTCGTAAGTTGGATGGCGATGCTTTTTTATCTGCCGAGACTCTTTATCTACCACAGAGAACATGCTGATGTGAAAGCGTTTACGGATATTGTAAAGATACAGGAGTATAAGCTCTTTAAGTATATCGGTGTACCGGCGATGTGGGCGACGGTCATCTCTGGTGGTACGATGCTCTATCTCAACAGCGGTATCTTCTCAAGCGGCGGCTGGATGCATGCCAAGCTCCTGTTTGTTGCACTGCTGATTGCCTACCACTTTTCACTGGAGATTTTGAGAAAAAAGCTGATCGAAGATCCTCATTACAAGAGCGGCAAATGGTTCAGGGTCTATAACGAAGTGCCGACACTGCTAATGATTTTCATCGTTATCATGGTGGTGGTGAAGCCCTTTTAATCCATTTGTGTTATAATCTTTTGAAATACAAAACCAAAAGGATTTAACTATGCAACTACCCGAAATCAGTTTACCGACTATTCCTCTACCCTTCGACATTCAGCTCTTGCTTCACCCCGCAGTCGACCACTTCGTGATTGCGATTCCGGTCGTAGTCTTATTGCTTGAGCTCTATAACCTTGTGGTCAAGAGAAGTTCGATCTCGGTCTTTTCACTTTTGTTGCTGTTGTTGGCAGTAGGTTTTACGTTCGGTGCCTATATCACAGGTGTCACTGACGGGAAAGAGGCGTATGATATGCTCAGCCATGAGGGACAAGAGGAGCTTAAGGCACATAAGCTTCTTGGTACCTACATCCTCTTTATGTCTGCTTTTGTGGTGATCGTCAAACTCCTTGCCATGGCATTGAGAAGTGCACTCTTCAGAGCGCTTTTTATCGTGATCCTTCTGGGATATATCGCAGTGTTGTTCTTCCAGGGCAAAGAGGGAGGTGAACTTGTTTATGAGCATGGTGCCAATGTATCGAAAGTCAAAGTACTTGATGATGAACTCTTTGACTGCAAAGATGAACTGAGTGATGCTGAAGAAGAAGCAAAAGAGGCTGCAGCATCCCAAAACGCGCCTGCAGCTGTATCAAAGGAAGCTCCAGCGGCAGCTGCACCATCTGTTCCCGCTGAGACACAAGGCAGTGAGCAGAGCAGCACAAGCACTTCAGCACAAACGACAAAGCATGTCGATGCATTGATCGAAAGTGCGAAGCAAAAAGTAGAAGCCGCTTCCAAGGAGGTACTCTCCAAAGTGAAAGAGAAAGCCGGAAGTATGGAAATGCCTGCAACACCTGCAGCACCTGAAGCGGTCAAGATAGAGACACACTAATCGTTAAATCAAGAGGTTCCGTCTTCGTTGGGATCCTCTTCATAGTACTCGATATTTTCAGGTGTTTTGAGTGTTGAAAGGTATTTTGCCATTGTGCGGGTCATATTCTCATCCATCGATTGGGCAAAGGAGATCATGACACTGCCCATCGTTGTGCGTGTCTTCCCCGCCTGCAGGTTTTTGAGCCGTTCATAGAGTACCTTCTCTTTGACCCCTTGCAGTCTCGGTGCCGAGACCCCCTCCCCATACATCCCGTGACAAGATTGACAGCCGTGTGTCAGATAGAAGTATTCTGCTTTTTGCATATCATCAGCGATCATGGGTGAAAGTGTCAATAGTGTATATAAAAGTATACGTTTCATAGGGGTATTTTATCATAAATCCAAATAATAAATACTAATACAAAACCCGTGCAAGATAGAGTCCACTCCCCGGAGCGAGATCGGTGATGTAGCGTTCTTTACATGCAAGCTGTGTTTCGAGCTCCTTGAGGGTCATCTGCTTCTGCGCACACTGCATGGCAGCCTCAACCATCATTCTCACCTGTGAGCGTAGAAAGCCGTTGGCTTTGAAATAGATCGCATGGTAGGCACTGAAGCTTCGGTAACAGCTTTGATAGATATGCCGTCGTGTGGTGTGAGGATCGGCACCGGTCTTGTGAAAGTGGGCAAAATCATGCTTTCCTTCGAAAAGTGAGAGTGCCTTGGTGAGTATTTTCGGGTCAAAATCGGAATAGTATGAGAGGTAGTTGCGTTCAAATACCGTGGGCTTTACCGTTTTGAAAAGATAGCGGTAGACCCTTACTTTGGCATCGAACCTTGCATGGAAATCATCAGAAACAGGGGTGATATGCTTGAATGCCACAGCATCAAGCCTGCGGTTGAGTGCATGACGGAGCTTCTGAAGGTCACGCCAGTAGTAGGGGAGGTCAAAATGGATGATCTGTCCTGTCGCATGCACGCCGGCATCGGTTCTTCCGCTACCTGTGATAGACGAATCTATCTGAAGGCTCTGTAGTGCTTTTTCTATCGTAGTAGTGACAGTCTGTTGGGTTCGGGTCTGTCTCTGGAAGCCTTCAAAATAGCTTCCGTCATAGGCTACGACCGCTTTGACACGCATTAGAAATACCTTGCGACACGTAGATTGAAGAGCCATCTTCCCAGTGCAAGTATCAAGAGTGCTGCTACGGAGAGCCATACCACAGTACCGTATTTCTCCAGCATCGAGGCGGTCATATAGAGAAGCAGTGCTGTAGCGAAGATGACAAGAAAAGCGTGATTTGTCTGATATCGCGGATTGATCATGGTAAATGCGGCAACAAGATAGACAGAGAGGAGCGGGATCAGAGAGACAATGAGAAAAAAGAGTGCACGGTGCATGATCTTGGTATCATTTTTCATCTGCATCCAGTAACTGATGATGTCCTGAAAACGGAAGCTGCTCTTTTTTGCAGTGTCGAAGACTTCGAGTGTACGATACTGTGCCTGCTGCAGATTCTCTTTTTGGTATGTATAGCCGTAGCCATGTTCTAGAAGCAGGGAAGTGGTATGGTCTTTGTGGTTGATCTGACCGCGTTTGGATGAGAAGAACTGCTCTTCATTTTTCTCTGTACGGTTGTAGATCACGATATCTTTGAATTTTCCATTCTCCTCTTTTTTGACATAGATGTAGTAGTTGCCGAACTTTTGTCCGAGTTTGCCGGCAGAGATGTTGAGTTTTGCTTCATTTTTCTTGGACTCTTTGAAGGCTTTGTAAAACTGTTTGCTCATCGGCATCGCCAAAAAGGAGATCGTCAGCAGGAGGATCGAAAAGAGAAGTGCAAGTATCCAGAGACTTTTGAGGACATTGCCGGCTTTCAGCCCCAATGCGTAGAGTGCAATGAGCTCATTGTCCTGAGAGAGTTTGACAAGCGTATTGGCAAGTGCCGCGACAAAAGAAAGTGGCAGTGTATAAAATACAATATCGGGAATAGAGTAGCTGTAGAGTGTCAGAAGTTCCCAGAAGCTAAGCTTGATCTGTGCTGTAAGTGCAGAGATCTTGACGAGATAGATTAGTGATATGATGAGAAAAAATGGTAGAAATATCGTCAGGAACGTTTTGGTAAAGTTCTCGGAGATATATCTGCTGACACTAACCATAGATGATCTTCTCAATCAGTTGAGTGGCTTCGGTATCATAGAGATAGACGATAAAAGTCGCCATAGCAAGGAAAGGGACAAAAGGTACCCCCTTTTCTCTCCAGATCATCGCGGGGATGATCGCCAGTATCGCAGAGAGGAAGATCGCGACAAAGAAGTTGGGAAATCCAAGTAGTGCCCCCATCGTCCCGGCGACAATCACATCCGCTCCGCCCATCGCCTGTCTGCGTGCCAGCCATGAGGAGAGTAGTCCTATAAGATAGAGTCCGCCCGCAGCCAGTGCCGCATTGATCGCTGCATGGATGAAATCAGGCTGAATGAGTGCAAAGAGCAGTGCGGCAAAGTTGACATTGTCAGGTACTGCCATATACTTGAAGTCGATCATCACCAGTACAAAGAGTGCAGCAAATGAAGCAGCGACAAACGGCAGATACCAGACGAGTCCCAGTTTGAGATAAAGTAGCAGAAAGATCAGCCCTGTTAGAAGCTCTACGATCGGATACTGCTTGGCAATTGGATCATTGCAAAAGGCACAACGCCCCTGAAGAGCAAGCCATGAGATGACGGGTATATTGTGGTACCATTTCAAGGGTGTCTGGCACTTTTGACATTTGGAAGCCGGAAATGCGATACTTTCGCCCTTGGGAATGCGATAGATCACGACATTAAGAAAAGAGCCGATAAGTGTACCGAAAATAAAAACGGCTGAAGCAATAATGGTTTCGGTCATTTTACACCTCCAAATTTGCGTGTACGGTGTTGATAGTCATAGATGATCTCCTCAAGTTCTTTTTTCGTAAAGTCCGGCCAAAAGGTCTGAGTAAATGCAAGTTCACTGTAGCTAAGCTGCCATAGCAGGAAGTTTGAGAGGCGCTGTTCTCCACTTGTGCGTATCAGCAGATCGATGTCACGGTAGGGTGTTTGCAGCGCCCCGGAGATATCATGCTGTGTGACTTCCCGTTTCCCCTCTGCGAGGAGCTTGTTGACCGCCATCGTAATCTCGGCACGCCCCCCATAGTTGAGTGCGAGGATCTGTGTGAGTTTATTGTTCTCTTTAGTAAGCTCTTCTGTTTGGCGAATCCTCTCTCTAAGAGGTTCAGAAAAGGCATCCAGGTCACCAATTGCAAGAAAGCGTATGCCGTTTTCCTGATAGGTGGGAAGTTCATTTTCGAGATGCTTGTCGAGCATCTTCATGAGAAACTCCACTTCCATTTTGGGACGTTTCCAGTTTTCGGTACTGAATGCGTAGAAGGTCGCGCTCTCTATGGTCGGGTGTGCGGCACAGTAGGTGGTAATCTCCCGGATCACCTCGGCGCCTTTTTCATGCCCCTTGGTACGTTTGAGACCACGGGCGTTTGCCCATCGTCCGTTGCCGTCCATGATGATAGCGAGATGTTTCAGCGGTATCTCATGCTTGCTCAAGCGTTTTTGCCTCATCGAGAATCTTCTGTGCCAGAGTGAACTTATCTGCTTTGCCCAATGGTTTGACCGCATCTTTGGTGACAAAGATGATCTCATTTTCATTTGTCCCGAAACTCTCTCTGTCTTTGAGTATATTAAGGCAGACTGCATCGACCTTCTTTTTCTCCAGCAGCGCCTTGGCATTCTCCAGGGCATTGGCTTCATCCATCTCCGCTTTGAAAGCTACGGTTCTGATATCGAACTTATCGAGCGAAGAGAGGATATCCGGGGTCTGGGTCAGTTCAAGATTCCACTCATCACCAAGAGCTGCTTTTTTGAGTTTGCCTGCTTGAGGGAACTTCGGTGTGTAGTCAGAGACAGCGGCGACCATAAAGAGGTAGGGGATTTTTTGGATCAGGTGTCTGGGGTCGGCACTATTCATCGATGCACGGCTCATTTTGCCTTTTTTGGCGACACGCACGGCATCTTTGGTGTACTCAAGCAGCTCCTGGGTCTCTTCGACCTCTATCGTATAGATATCTTTGGGCAGCCCCTGTGTATCTTTGGTGGTGATGTAGCAGACATCGGCACCTTTGAGATAGAGTGCGAGTGCTGTGGCTTTTGCCATCTTGCCTGAGGAGTAGTTGCTCAGATAGCGCACATCATCGATCTTCTCGCGTGTGCCTCCGCCAGTGACCACCACACGACGATCCTCCCAAAATGGATCTATCATAAGCGCTTTGGCAGCTTCATAGAAGATATCTTCAGGTTCAGCAAGCGCACCTGCGCCTGTATCACCGCAGGCAAGCAGTTTGCTTTGCGGGTCGACAACGATGATATCGTTGACACGCAGCATCTTGATACTGCCTTCGGTGTAGTGGTTGGCAAGCATCTGCGTATTTGCTGCAGGGGCTACGATCAGCTTTCCTTTGAAGGCAAGTGCGGTCTGCAGCAGGATATTGTCTGCGATCCCCTTGGAGAGTTTGTTGACACTGTTGGCTGTGGCGGGTGCGATGAGCATGACATCACACTTTTTGCCAAGGTCGATATGGTTAAGTTCACTGCTCCAGCTCTCTGTCTCTTCGGTGAGGACAGGGTTACGTGTGAGTGCCTCAAAAGTGAGTGCAGAGACAAAACGCTCTGCAGAGGGGGTCATCACCACATGTACCGAAGCACCTGCCTTGACAAGCAGTCTGGCGATATCGCACGCTTTGTAGGCTGAGATGCTGCCGGTGACACCGAGCAATACCTGTTTGCCTGAAAGATTGATTTGCATATTAGTTTTCTCCGAAAAATTTATAAAAGAAGTTTTTGACACGTTTGAGCGGTGTTCTGGAGATTGCCAGTTCGCCCTGTGCGATATCTTTGTTGACGGTGGTACCGGCTGCGATCATCACATCATCCTCGATGGTGAGAGGGGCGACGAGTTGTGTGTCACTGCCGACAAAGACATTTTTGCCGATCTTTGTGGGGTACTTTGCTTTGCCGTCATAGTTACAGGTGATCACACCTGCACCGATGTTGCTGCCCTCTTCGATTGTCGCATCGCCGATATAGGCGAGATGTCCCGCTTTGACCCCGGTGAGGGTGGACTTTTTGACCTCTACGAAGTTGCCGATATGGGTATCTTTGAGCAGTGAGCCCGGACGGATCCGTCCCATAGGACCTACATCGGAGTGCTCTATACGGGATGCTTCGATGACCGAATGGCTTTTGATATGCGAGGAGATGATCTCGCTTGCCCCGAGGATAGTCGCGCCGTTTTCGAGGATACACTCACCCTCAAAGCGTGCACGGCAGTCGATGTAGATCGTCTCAGGCAGACGCATGGTGACGCCTTGACGCATCAGATCGGCTTTGATCCTGCGTTGCATCAGCTCTTCTGCGTGTGCGAGATCAAGCTTGGAGTTGACGCCTTTGAACTCCTCTTCAGCGACAAATACGGGATACACGGTTTTACCTTCATCCACCGCCATCTTGATGATGTCTGTCAGGTAGTACTCCTGCTGCGCATTGTCGTTGGAGAGTCTGGGGATATAGCGATCGAGCAGCTCTTTTTTGACGCAGTAGACACCGGCATTGACGGTTTTGATCTCTTTTTGCGCGGGGATACAGTCTTTCTCCTCGACGATCTCGTGCACCTTGCCATCAAGTATCACGACCCGTCCGTATCCGCTCGGGTTTTCCAGCTCTATGACAGACATATTGATATCGGCATCCCCTTGGGTCAGTGCCTTGAGCGATGTCTCTGTGACCAGAGGCATATCGCCGTTGAGGATGAGGGCTTTGGTGTGTTTGACCTTGACACCTTTCATCGCACCACCGGTACCCGGGAACTGCTTGGCATCTTGCATATGGAAGTGTATTTTGTCCATATCCTCTTCGTAGGCATCTTCGATCGCTTTACGGATGCGCTCAGCCTGATGGTAGAGTACGATGGTAATGTCGTTTGACAGTTCCCGCGCCGCATCGATAGCATGAAAAAGCATCGGCTTTCCGGAGATCTCATGGAGGACTTTGGGAGTGGTGGATTTCATTCTGGTACCTTGCCCGGCAGCAAGAATGACAACAGATATAGACATAGCAGAACACCTTTTTGAAACAAAATAGTCAAAATAATATTTAGCGATTATACCAAATTGTGATTAAAGGGGGTTATCTATCAGTTGCAGTTGTGCTGTACGTATGAAAATTACGACTTGATCATAGCATTACCAGAATTCTTTGTTTTTTTGTTCTTTAAGTGTAGGATTTAGAGAAGTGTGCAACTGTTTTGGCAAATTTAGACGAACTCCTTGTGATCTTTGTGTTTCAATGAGATCTGAACCAAGAAGTGAGCGAAGTCTATAGATAAGCGTACGTAAAGATGACGGGCTTGATGGTGCATCTTGATATAGCATCTCTTCAAGAACACTTAATGGTACATAATTTCCTTTTGCATCAATGAGTATTTTTAGTAGATTGAGTTTTTTACCATAGAGCGAGATCTTTTTGTCATAGGAGTACAAAAAATTGTGGCGTAGATCAAAATGAAACTCTTCATTGAGCTGAATATGATGGATAAGAGGGTTTTCTTCGAGATTTTTTTGTGCTAGTTTGAGTAGAATAAGAAGCTCTTTGTCATCGATAGGTTTGACAAGGTATCCTATGGGATTTGTAGCAAGAGCGGCTTCAACTGTTTTGTCATCTGTATACGCGGTAAGGTAGATGACAGGGGCTTGCGTTGGGAGTTTGTGATAGAGGGCTATACCGTCTATAGTATCATTGAGATGAATATCCATAAGGATAAGATTGATATGTGGATGGGTCTCTATAAGGTCAAATGCTTCTTGGGGTGTAGTGGCATAGTCTATTACATCATATCCCTCTTTTTGAATTTTTGTAGCGAGGTTGAGTGCTAAGAGTGTTTCATCCTCAACAATTAAGATATGCAATCTAGCTCTTTGCATCATTGTTTTTCCTTCCAAGAGAGTGTCACACGAGTCCCCTCTGAGTTTTCAATACTCAGATTTGCACGAAGTTGTTTTTTGCTGAGTGTCTCGACGATAGTTAAACCCAAAGAGGAACTTTTAGGTTGTTTTATATATCCCTTTCCATTATCATAAACACTCATGTATATTGTATCATCCTTTTTATAAACACTGATCTTAATAAAACCGGTTTTTTTAAATGCATATTTAAAAGAGTTTGTAATGAGCTCATTAAGAATAAGCCCACAGTAGATCAAATCTTGCAGTGAGATGTTTACTTGAATATCATAGATAACATCGACATCTTTATTGAAATTAACCTTAATGGTTTCAACAATTGCCTCAAAGTACTGATGTGTTGGGAGTTGAATAGTGTTTTCGTTGAGATAAAGAAGTTCATACAGTTTCGCAAAAGAGTTGATGCGATTACAGGTAATGGTGAGCTCTTTTTTTGTATCTTGCAAGACAGCATTATGTATCTGTAGCTCTAGTAGAGAGATCACCATTGAAAGATTATTTTTGACTCTGTGTTGCAACTCTTTAAAGAGGATCTCTTTTTCCTCAAGGGATGCTTGGAGTTTACGTGTTTGTTGCTCAACAAGATTTTGAAGTCGGAGTTGTTCACTCTTTTGCATAGCAAGCAGTTTTTCGTTGAGGATCTCTTTTTGTTTGTTGAGGTTTTTGATGCGGTATGCCAAAGCTATGGAAAATATGAAAGTTTCCAAAGCAAAAGCAACTTCATTGATATATCTAAAATGTTCAAAAAGGTTAATCATACCAAGTGACTGTAATATAGACAAGGTAAGGGAGATAATGATAAAACTCCACCCTAACAGGTAAACTACAGCTTCAGTTGTTCCTTTGAGATAGGCGTAAACACCAGCACTAATCATCAAGATAGAAAGAGGAAAGAAGATAACCATTACATTGAGATCAAAGAGTATATTGTCGTAACTCAAAAGTGCAACGAGTGGTAAAAGATAGAGATAAAACTTTAGCCAAAAATGGATTTTGGCAAATCGCTGTGTATCTAAAAACTCCATCGTAAAAAGAATCATAGGTATCACGAGAAGAACTATATAGACCATAGTCCCTTTTGTGATGAGTATGTTAACAGTGTCATTAAAAAAGTAAAGTTGTGCAATCCCAAGGTTGAAGGACTCAAAAAACAAAACACCAATGAGATATAGCACATAGTAAAGATAGACTTTCGATAGAGTGAAAAAATAGAGTATGAGATTGTAAAGAAGCAGTGTAATAATAACAGCAAAAAATATAAATATCATGATAAGATTTTTATAAGTATAATGGATAAAATCTTCTGTATTCCATAAAACAAGTTTGATAATGAAGTTGGATATCTCTGAGTGTGCACTGAGTAGAAGTGTTTTGCTCTCATATGGCTGCAGTGTAAAAGTGTAGTTTGGATTTGTAAAGTATGCTGATGGTTGTTTATAAAACTGCCCTTCTAAAATCGTATTATTCCCATCATATATTGTGAGTTTCTCTATTTCACTGTTTTCGTTTTCGAGAACTTTTGTCAAGGTTTTGGAGCTTGTGTTTGTAAAGCGGCAACGTACCCAGACTGTGGAGTTTGGAGAGATCCCAATGTTGATGATATCTGTATCTATTGGATGAAACTGTTGTTTCTCTACCTCTTTTTTAGAAAGTGGCGGATAGGAGTCAAGAAAAACCTCACATTGTTTTAAAATAGACACGGATGAAGTGTTTTGATCAATATTCATGCTGTAAAGCAAAGAGGGTGCAACAACAAATATCATAAAAAAATATTGAAATAAACTACGCATAAACAGATGTTAGCATTTATAAAAAAATAATTCAAATGTGACGCAAAAGGTGACGTTGTGCTGTTACAATAAGCTGATTAATTTAAGATGGATCTGCTACTAGGAGTAAAAAGATGCAAATGAAAAAGTTTATGGGCGGTATTGTGTTAATGTGTACGTTGACTGCAGCTTCTTGCGCTGAGACGATTGTACATAACGGCGTGACATATGGAACTGTCACTTCCCCTGTTACAGGTAGAGTATGGTTGGATAGAAATTTGGGTGCAAGCAGGGTTTGTCAAAGTATTGATGATAAGCAGTGTTATGGGGATTATTATCAATGGGGAAGAGGTGCTGATGGGCATGAAAAACCAAATAGTTCAATTAGCACAACTCAACTTGACATAAGTTATTGGAATAGCAATTTCTCATATACTGATAGTAGTGATTTTATTACACCAGATGGGAGTAATTCACAGTATGTTTCAGCATACGATTGGGCAGATTATGAT
The DNA here is from genome assembly GCA_015490315.1 of Sulfurovum sp. Taxonomy (GTDB): domain Bacteria; phylum Campylobacterota; class Campylobacteria; order Campylobacterales; family Sulfurovaceae; genus Sulfurovum. The sequence goes on from WFYB01000218.1 coordinate 24,956, forward strand.
TATTATGCTGATGAAGCAAGGTTGTCATTTTGGAATAAAACAGATGGTAGTGGGATATGTCCAAAGGGGTTTAGAGTTCCTAGTAAGGATGAGTTGCAAGATGAACTGATTCACTCAATCAAATCATCCGGCGAGAATGGAAATGTTTATAGTGAAGATGAAAATGCTACAAGTGCATTTAATAGCTTTCTAAAGATTCCTTCAGCAGGAAAAAGAAAAGAAAGTGGTGAATTGATAGGTCAAGGTCAAGTAACTTATTTATATGCAAATAGTGTACATCGTCTACGAGGAGAATGGGTTTGGCAATATTATGCAAGTACTTATAATTCTAGTGTTGATTATTATCACTACTATAAAGCACAAGGTATTCCTGTAAGATGTATATCTGATGGCCCTGCTTTAAATGTAGCCCCTATCGCAAACCCTGGAAAAAACCAAACAGCTTATGAAGGTAACCCTGTAACACTCAGTGCTACCGATTCAACTGACAGTGACGGAGAGATAGTAAGCTATGAGTGGAGCGAAAACGGTATTGTACTTTCAAATGATGTGAATTTTACAAAAGATGACTTTGATATAGGGGTGCATACTATCACACTTAAAGTAACAGATGATGATGATGCTTCAAGTGAAGCGAATGTAACGGTTACTATCAATGAATTTCCAAAAGAGGAACTGACCTCTAATGGGGAATATACAAATAGTATAGACAATATTTTTACAAAAAGAGTTTACACCTTTACGCTTGATGAAAAATCACTTGTGCATATTAAAGGTAATTCAGATGAACTAGATATTGGTGCAAGGATAATAGATTCAAATAAAACTAAGATAAAAATTTCAGATTGGCAAAATATGGAAACTCATAGATTTGAGTTTGAAGATTTCTTGGAAAAAGGAACATATATAGTTGAGTTTTATCCTAATTATAGAGGTAGTGGAGATTTCTCTTTTAAATTTGATACAAAAAGTTATGATGAGATATTAAAGGATCCTTGGTTTATCAATATACCAAAACATATTACAGTAGTTCAGGATGAAGCGATCAATATATGTTTAAAAGTAGAAGCAAATAGCGGTGCAACATTGAGTACAAAAAAACTAAAGATAAGTTCTGATGATTTGCCAGATAGTTTACACATTACAAAAAGCTATCTTGTTGATTGTGACTATAATTTAAATGGAAAAATTAAAACTTCAGATGATTTTTCAATAACACTTAATATCACAGATGAAAATATCACAAAAGAGCACAAAATAGACTTTTCTGTTGGAAACGATCTTGTTATCGATGGAATAATAGGTAATGGAGATAACGGGGGTGTGGTGATAAAAAAAGACAATGCACCAGAATATTCTCCTTTGCAAATATCATTCAATATAAAAAATAATATAGAGATAGAAAGTGTAGAGTGCTTGTTTGGGAAAAAACAAGATTTTGGTATTAAAAATATTCCTTTCGTATTTACTTATGATTATTGGTCTGAAATTAAACAATATGGAAAATATATTTGTGATACATCAGCAACAGATTCTAAAAACTTTATTGGTGTATCAAGTGGAAAACAGATCATAAATAGACTTGTTATGCTTGATGAAGATGAAAGATATGTAACTGTTGTCATAAAGTTAAAAAATGGAAAAATTTTTAGAAAAACTATTTTAAAAAGTATTCCAATAGTTAATATACAAAAACACATACAACTAAAATATGCTAAAACACACTATAGCGATCGATATTTTAGAAGTTTAGAAATATTTAGAAAAAATGGCAATAATGAATTGTATGGCAAAGATGAGGGTTATGTAAAAAGAAGCTCATTTGAGTTGGATTATGGTGATCAACTTGTTTTAAAAGGTGGTAGGTGGATACTAAGAGTGGGTGATCATCAAATGTTTATCAATTTAGATGAATTTGAGTCAAACCCATTTGGTATTAAAATTTTTGAAAACATAGAAAAAGACAAGACTCTGTTAAAGTTAGATTATATCGCCACAGGAGAAAAGTTAGAACTCTATTTTCAAAGAACAGGACATGATAAACTAGCTAGAATAACAAGAACTTTACTAGTACAACCAACTATGTGGAAACTACGTCCAGAAGAAACGGAATTTGCCGATACAGAAGCAGCCGTTCGTGGAACGACATTTAAAGTGTCGCTTACAGATCATGGTGCAGACTATTACTTGTATGAAGGTGAACTGGACATAAACAAAAGCGGAAAAGTAACCAACCTAAAAACGATGCAAAGCTACCAAGGTGATACCGGAAAGGTTAAAAAGATCACAAATATTTCTGTTTCTTCAACGGTCAAAAAATATTTTGATGAAACTTCTCTTGCTATTGCTGATATTAATAGTACTGTTGCGGATATGGAAGTTTCAACAAATTCTGATAAGGCATCTTTCATTCTTATCGGTGATCATGTGAGATTTGGTGGGGGAAAAGTTGATTTGATAAAAAATATCGTAGAAGGCAACTATACTCTTAGATTTTTACCACTGATTTGGCATAAAAAACCAGAAGATCGAAATATCACATTTGACAAAGATAACTTAAAAGAGAACATAACCGCAGCGTATCAAAAGATAGCAGATGTGTTTGTTGATGGTGTCGCACAAGATAAAAAAGTAGATATAAGTGTTTCTAGTACCAACATAAGAGTAGATCAGTTAGAAGATGAAAGCCTATATCTAGTAACCAAAGTCAACGACAAAAACAGCTCTTTAAACTTTAGTACTATGAACTCCACAATAAATGTCGAGAAAAACGGAACAGTTAGTACTAGTATCCCTTTAGCAAACGATGTAAGGATAATTATCGAAAAAAGTGGAAAAGTTAAGCCACATATAGATGGTGCTTTGTTACCAAAAGAGGATCTACCACTCGGTACCCAGATAAAAGTCATAGAAGATAAAGTTAGATTTGTTATTCCGATGGATAAAAGATTAAATTTTTAGGAGAGATAAAATGTATAAATCAACGATATTGATAGTTACAGCAACGCTGTTTTTGACAGCCTGCGGAAGCGGCTCTGGTGAAAACAATATTGGTAAATCCAATGAAGATGATACTGCAAGTGAAAAAATGGTTAAAGATCAAATATACACTATAAGTTCTGGTCAGAGCATAAAAAAAGAGTCATCTTCTACAGAAGTGCTTATCGAAACAGATACAAGTACGGGAGAGACTACAGCGACATTGAAAAGCGGCGCGGCAAGTTTAATAACAACTAACAAATAGCTTGTTTCGTGTGCCCACGATGTTCGTGGGAATGCATACAGGAGCTTAAACATGGGGAAGTAAATTGAGATTAGGTACATGTGATAATGACAACGTATCTCTTGTTGCTCCTCGCTGCGCTACCAACAGCCTGCTATGATATACCAACACTTTAGCAATCCTAATGCTGATAGCAGCCTTGATCAATGGTTTAGGATGCATGATAAACTCTCCACAAAATTAGCTAAAATACGCCTAAAGATTTCACCAAACAGGAAATAATCGTGCAATGTAAACATTTTGGAAGCTGCGGGTCGTGCAGTCTGTATGCGGTAGAGTATGCTGCACAGTTGGCTAAGAAAGAAGAGAGAGTGCGGGGGCTGTTGGCACCGTTTTATGAGGAGAAGCTTGCGGTCTTTGACTCTCCCCAGTCGCACTACCGGGCTCGTGCAGAGTTTCGTATCTGGCATGAGGGAGAGGTGTGCCATTACGCCATGGGTAACATCACCAAAGATGGGGCAGTTAATATCAGTGAATGTCCCAAAGTCATAGAACCCATCCAAAAGCGTATGTGGAAACTGCTTGAGGCAATCAACGCATCACCAGAGGTACTCAAAAAGAAGCTCTTTGCCGTGGAGTTTCTGGCGACAACGACCGATGAGTGTCTGATCACGATGCTCTACCACCGCAAACTTGATGAGGTATGGAGCGAGGAGGCGAAGCAGCTTGAAACGGCACTGATGTGCAAAGTAATGGGGCGCAGCCGCAAGCAGAAGGTGGTACTCTCCGGTGAGTACGTGACGGAAAAACTGCCTATAGACGGCAGAGTGGTCACCTATGTGGAGTATGAGAGCGGCTTTACACAGCCAAATCCGGCTGTAAATATTAAGATGATCGAATGGGCGATCGCACAGGCGAAAAAGACGGGCGGAGGGGATCTGCTCGAAGCCTACTGCGGACTGGGCAACTTCACGCTACCGCTTTCACACTACTATGACAAAGTACTCGCAACTGAGATCTCCAAACGCTCCATCCATGCCGCACTGCAAAACTGTCAGCTAAACGGGGTAGAGAACATCACCTTTACGCGTATGGCATCGGAAGAGATGACCGAGGCACTTCAGGGCGTGCGCAGTTTTGAGAGGCTCAAGGGGATCGATCTAACACAGTATGACTTTACGACCGTACTGGTCGATCCGCCACGTGCAGGGCTCGATGAGGGAACAACTGCACTGATTGCCGATATGGAGCATATCATCTACATCTCATGCAACCCTGACACACTTGCGCGTGACCTTGAAACACTCTGCAAGACACACGAAGTGCTCGATGCTGCCATTTTTGATCAGTTTCCGCATACGGAACATATCGAAAGCGGCGTATTTCTGAAAAAGAGATAAAATCAAGTAGTAGGTAGTAGATAGAAGAGAGTCTCCTCCCGCCAAAGCAGGAGGAAAAAAGGTCAGAGGAGGGTGGAATTACTTCCAGCCATCCTTGACGATTTTTGTAGATTTTTCATAAGGGTATTTTTTGACCAGTTCTTTCACTGAAAGTTTCTGATCGCCTTCTCTCATGAAGTGAGCAAGTGTAACTGCTGCCCAGTAATCGTTTGCGTATTTGGTACCTTCAAGCTGTACAGGTACACCGTTTTTGTTGACTGTGTGACATGCTGCACATGTAACAGGTCCTGCATATTTACCGTCTGGTGAATACTGAAGTGCCTGCTGATGTGTAGTCACATCGACCGTTCTTTCGTCACCGTCATATCTTGTAGAGTAGAGACCGTGAGTTGATTCGTGACATGTCTGACATGCGATGCTTCCGTGTGCTTTCGAGTATCTATAGAGTGAAAGCTTATTTGGCTGATCGATCGGGAAGTATTTACCGCCGGTCATCTGCTCACTAAACGGTGCCATGTGACAGTCTGCACAGTGAGGCTCAGCTGCTGCCAACCACCAGTCGTTACCGCCTGAAGCTGCCGCATACGGTACATCACCGCCTTTTGGATGGTTCCAAGGCTTGAGATCGAGTTTGCCTTTCTTACCTACATTTTTGACCAATGTTGCAGACTTGTGGTCTAGATAGTAAGAGAGTACTTCGTTTTTGCCTGTTGTCTTAGGATCTGCCCAAGAAGCAAATTTTTTCATATCTCCGCCGGTTACCACTTTTACGATCTCTTTGAGAGATTTGTTTCTGAGTGTTTTACCCTCAAGCAGGTTGCCGTTTTTGATGTCGTCTGCTTTGTAGAATGCCTGAGCTACTTTGGTGTGACAGTTGGTACAGTAGAGACCTCTGAGTTCACCTGCATCTTTACCATGCTCATCTTTGGTAGCGACATTTTCAAGCTGCCATTTACCATATGCATTCAGGAAGAACGGCGGTTTGGCATTTGGATTGGAGTGTGCATCACGTCTGACATAACATCCGCCGCCTGACTTTCTGATATCACCTTTTGAGAATCTACCTTCACCGTATCTGTCTGTGACACGGAACGGGTTGGTGTCATCGTTCATGTTAGGGTTCTGGAAGTGTGTTGGGTGACAAGATTGACATGCCTGAGATCTGCCTGCAGCGTCTGGCATAGGTACCATACCGAGGTGGAATCCGTGGATCGCTTCTGTCAATGTTTTTGCTTTGACAGTTTTGTATCCGTGTGCAGTAGGTCTTGGCTCCTGGAGGTTACCGGAGACGTTATCACCATGACAGTCGGCACAGTTGACCATACCTACAGGTCCGAGTCTGTTCATCGGTGCTTTTGGATCATAGTATTTCAAAAATTCAGTACCGTGGTGTGCATCATGGAGTGAAAGGATATTGATAGACCCTTCAGAGAGTCTTGCCATATACTCTGATGTATCCGGATAGCTTTTCCAGTATGCATACTCTTTGTCACCTTGTGTCAGCCCTTCGTCTCTTGCCATCTGCGCAGCTTTACCGTCGCGAGAGTGACATGCATAACAGTTGGGGATATCGACCGGGTTGGTACCGAAGTAAGATGCCACTTTGCCGTCAGGTTGAGTGATCTGCTTACCGTCTGTAGTGTGAAGCTCAACTGTTGAGTACTGGAACGGCTGGAAATCTTTTTCTGTAACCGTTCTAAGTGAGCCTTTTCTTGTTGAGTCATTGAATGCTGTCAGTGGCAGACCGAGTGAATCCCAGATGTGGGAAGCGGTAAGGACAAGTTTGACGTTTTTGACAGGTGGGACAAGGGTATCTGTCATAACAACGTTTCCGCCATCTTTGCCGGCATAAGTCATATATCCGGTCATCGGTGCACCTGAAGGCCCGTGGTCTACTTTGACAGGGATCTGGTTACCTACTCTGAGTCTGTCTTTGTCTTTTACACCTTTAGGGATCGTTCCTTCAAGGTCTTTATAGATAAAGAGGTGAGTCCATACATAGTTGGCGACGTTATCGTTCGGGCTGTCAAGGTGACCGTCACCGTCGACATCTTTACGCAGCCCCCAATATTTCATTTTGTTACCTTCAGAGAAGGAGTTGTCTTTGGTATAGGCAAAGAGTTTGACATTGTCTTTCGGTGAAAGAAGTTTTGGAAGCTTTCCGTCTTTTCCTACCTTGACTGCCTGCGACTGGATAGAGTTGTACGGCGGGATCACACAACAGTAGCTCATATCGAACCCGACACAGTGCATACCGAGTTCGTAGTTGACGAACATGCTATAGTTCGCTTTGGGCTGATATGCCTCTTTCCCTTTGATGGTTACTTTTTCCAACTTGTCGAGAGAAAACGGTGGTTTCTTATCGTAGTCGGAAGAAGCAAAAGCAACAGTGGCGAGCAGTGAAGCAGCGACTGTGCTTTTTACTATTTTCGAAATCATTTTTAGTCTCCTTTTAAATTTGATTACCACCTATTTTCTCATCAAAAAGATTAAGTTTGCTTTAAAAGAAGATGAAAAATGAGATTTTTTATGAATTTGTTACATAAAAATTATTTATTATTCCATATAAAAATATTTATGATAAGCAGAGCGAATATATAGTGCTGACAGGATAAAAATTATTTCCAGATAATTGTGTTTTGGAAGGAGTCCAAAAGCGACATTATGTCACTTTTTTGCTTCCTCTTTGGGGGGAATGAGACCATACTTGGCGAGGTCGATATCGATCTCTTTACGTTTATCTTTGAGGAGTTTGACGATGACCGGGTTTCTGTCCATTTTGTATTCCTCTGTGAAGCGTATTTTGCCGTTTTTGTCATAATACTTTTTGAGTCCGACTTTATAGTTGTTCTTGTAGAGTACTTCGGAGGATTTGTAGCCTTCATAAGCCCACTCGGTCATCAATCCCTCTCTTCTGCCGTTGACATACTTGACCTCGCTTCCAAGCTGCCCATTGTCATAATAGACTTTCTGGATACCGTGCTTTTGTCCGTTGACGTAGGGAACTGTCAGCTTGATCTTTCCATTGTCATGGTAGGAGGTGTAGGTGCCGTTCTCTTTTCCGTCAATAAAGTTGACTTCAGACTTTACGGCTCCTTTGTCATTATACCACCAGGTCATACCGTTACGTTTGCAGTTTTTGTAGGTGGATTTGACGGCATGGTCTTCTATAGCATGGGTTTGTGAGTTTCGGCAGGGGAGTGCCTTGTTGGTGGCATTGAGTGCCGCAGTGCCGAGTGAGAGCATCAGCAGTGCTGTCGGGACAAGGTATCGCATAAAATCTCCTTATTCAATTTTGCGTTTGTTCGGATCGAAATCCAAACCTTTCAAGAGCTCGTTGGTGGCATCGGGTTTTTTGGTTCGCAGTTTTTTGACGACATCGAGCGGTCTGTCCATCTTGAACTTCTGTGTCTGTATCACTTTGCTCTCTTTGTCGTACCAGGTCTGCATGCCCTCTTTATATCCGTTTTTGTAGAGCACTTTTGAGGCGAGTTTGCCGTTTTCGTGGTACTCTTTTTGGATACCCTCTTTTCTGTCGTTTTTATAGTTCACTTCAAGTGCGAGTTTGCCTGTATCAAAATACTCTTTGTAGGGTCCCTCTTTCTTATCATTGATATACATCACTTCCGCACGAAGTTTGCCGTTGGGGTAGAAGAGTTTGTTAATGCCGTGGCGTTTGCCCTTTTGGTAGTGGATCACTTCAAGGTGTTTGCCGTCTCTGTCGTACCAGTTGAGCGCACCTTCACGTTTACCGTCGACGTTGGTTACCTCATAGGCGAGTTCGCCGGTACTGTAGTAGATCTTCTCTTTGCCGTCTTTAATCCCCTCTTTGGTATCGGTACGGGTACCATCTTTGTATTCGATTTGCGATTTGACTACACCGTTGGAGAAGTGTTCGGTAAAAAGCTCTGCATGAGCACAAAGCAGTAGCGCAGTTGTCATAAAGAGTACTTTTTTCATCTCATCAACTCCTTGTGCTCTACCATAGCACAATAGTTCTGTACGACATTGATCCCGGCATCTTTGACCTTCTGTGCGGCATCGTTGTTGACGAGTCCCAGCTGTGTCCAGTAGGTTTTGACATCACCTCTAGCGATCACGGCATCGGCGATGGTACCCAGTGCAGCAGGTTTGCGGAAGACCACGACCATATCGACAGGCTCTTCGATCTCTGCAAGTGATCGATAGACTTTTTCGCCAAGGATCGTCTCCTCTTTGGGGTAGACCGGTATCATCTTGTATCCTGCCTCCTTGAGATATTTGGCTACTCTGTGGCTGGCTTTGCTGGGATCCGGTGACGCTCCGATCACGGCGATGGTTTTTGCCTCCTCGAAATAGCGTTTCATCTCCTCTGTATTGCTGTTGACACGCGGCATTTCACATTCCATTATCAATTATCCTTTTATTTTTGATTGACCCAACTCTCTCTTATAGAAAACAGCATTCGACACAACCATCACGTGCATGGGCTTCGTGTAAAATCATCGCCGAACCTATGGGTGCGACTTAAATTTTACACAAACCCCCTACAGGCGAGCGATGCACCGACTGCAAGTTTTCTATCTTCGAGATTTGGGTATACTTCTATCAATTATTACTTAGGAAAGATAATGTTAGACTTAAACACTATAAAAAAAGCTTATGAAAGAGTATCAGGTGTGGTGCATCGTACACCTTTGTCCTATGCCCCGATACTTAGTGAGATGAGCGATTATGAAGTCTACTTGAAAAAGGAGAATCTCCAGCGTACCGGCGCCTTTAAACTCAGGGGTGCATATAACAAGATTGCTTCTTTAGTGGAGGCGGGAGATAGAGATGGTGTGGTCGCGGCAAGTGCGGGCAATCATGCTCAGGGGGTGGCATTTGCGGCAAAAGAGTTCGGCATCGATGCGACGATTGTGATGCCCGAGTCGACACCTTTGACCAAAGTGCAGGGGGTTAAGGAGTTTGGTGCTGAAGTGATCCTCCAGGGGGGCAACTATGATGAAGCCTACGCCTACGCATTGCAGTATGCCAAAGAGCATGGCAAGAGTTTTGTGCATCCCTTTACCGATGATGAGGTGATGGCGGGGCAAGGCACAGTGGCTCTGGAGATACTCGAGGATGTTGCCGATCTCGATGCGATTATCGTGCCAGTGGGCGGAGGAGGATTGATCTCTGGCGTGTCGGTTGCTGCCAAAGCGCTCAACCCTGATATCAAGATCATCGCAGTCTCGGCAGAGGGTGCACCGGCGATGAAGCGCTCCTACGATGCCCAAAAAGCCATCGATACACTGAGTGTACGTACGATCGCAGACGGTATTGCCGTACGCGATACAGCGGAGGAGACACTGCAGTATATTTTGAAGTATGTTGATGCCTTCGAGAGTGTGTGTGATGATGAGATCGCATCGGCGATCCTCTTTTTGCTTGAGCGTCAGAAAGTGTTGGTGGAGGGTGCGGGAGCAGTCGGTGTGGCGGCACTGCTGCATGGCAAGCTGGGTCTCCCAAAAGGCAGCAAGATTGCCATAGTGCTAAGCGGGGGCAATATCGATGTAACGATGCTCTCCCTGATCATCGAAAAGGGTCTGATGAAATCTGCAAGAAAGATGAAACTGCTTGTTACCCTCGTTGACAAACCCGGTGCCCTGCAATCATTCACACAGATCTTGACCGATGTGGGTGCCAATATCGTACAGATCGGCTATGACCGTACTTCGACCGATCTGGAGTTTGGGGATGCACATGTGAGTGTGGCACTGGAGACCAAAGGGGCTGAGCATCAGGAGATGATACGCAAAAAGCTGAGAGAGGGCGGCTTCACTTTTAAAGAAGAGCACTGATAGAATTAGGAATTAGGAATTAGGAATTAGGAATTAGGAATTAGGAATGAGGAATGAGGAGGGGATGGTTTGGTTGCGATAGATTTGGGATCCAATACGTTACGTGTATTGGAGTATGACTGCAAAAACGACCGTCCCACTGCGGAGTATGAGAAGATCGTCAAGACCGCCGATATGCTGGAGCAGACAGGGGTCATTCATCATGAAGCGGTAGAGCGGGTGATCTATGCGATCAAAGAGGCACAGAAGCAGATCGATTTTGATGGGCAGCCGATCAAAGCGGTCGCTACAGAAGCACTCAGAAGGGCAAAAAATGCCGATGAGGTACTCCAGCGTATCGCGCAGGAGACCGGTGTGGTTTTCGAGATCATCGACGGGCAGGAGGAGGCACGTCTGACACTGTTGGCAGTCAGACACCGGCTGATGAAGCTGCACTTTGGTGCACTCTCTTTCGTACTTGTCGATATAGGCGGCGGATCAACAGAGCTGATCTTTGTCAATGACAACAAAGTGCTTAGCCGCAGTTTCCCTGTAGGTATCGTCACGATCGCCCAAAAGTACGGCACTCTTGAGAAGATAGAATCTGCTTTGGATGAAGAGATGTTCGAGATGCAAAAGTTCATTGCAGAGATCTATGCGACCCGCGGCAAAGTCGAATCCTTTGTTGCTACAGCAGGGACACCGACGACTGTCGCGGCGATGCAGCTGGGGATGAACTATGAGACCTATGATGCGTCCAAGATCAACGGTACGACACTCGACAAAGAGGCACTCGATCACGCCTTGAATCGACTGCTCTCTCTGCCGATGCAGCAGCGGGAGCAGCTGGTGGGAACAGGACGTGCAGACCTGATCGCAGCGGGTATCCTGATCTACAAAAGACTTTTTGATCTGCTGGAGTTTAAGCAGGGGATTGTGATCGATGACGGATTACGCGAAGGTGTCGCGATTGACTATTGTCGCAAACTCTAATCTTTTTTGGCTATAATCAGACTAAAATTAACTTAATATGGAGTGTAAACCATGCAGATGAGTGGTGCACAGATGGTGTGTGAGGCGATCATTGCTGAGGGTGTCAAGACCGTTTTCGGTTATCCCGGCGGTGCGATCATGCACGTATACGATGAGATCTACAAGCAAGATGGGTTTGAGCATATTCTCAACCGACATGAACAGGCAGCGGTACATGCTGCAGACGGCTATGCCAGAGCGACCGGTGAGGTCGGTGTGGCGATGGTGACCTCCGGTCCGGGGTTTACCAATGCCGTCACGGGACTCGCAACTGCCTATATGGACTCGATCCCTCTGGTTGTGATCTCAGGACAGGTACCCCTCTCTCTGATCGGTACAGACGGATTTCAGGAGATCGATGCGGTAGGTATCTCCAGACCCTGTACGAAGCACAACTTTCTGGTACGAAGTATCGAAGAGTTGCCCCGTATCCTCAAAGAGGCGTTCTATCTGGCGCGTACCGGAAGACCGGGTCCCGTACTGGTCGATATCCCCAAGGATATCACCGTCGAGACGGGTGAGTTCAAGTACCCCGAGTCTGTCAACATCCCAAGCTACAAACCGACTTACAAAGGGAACAAAAAGCAGATCGTCAAAGCGGTAGAAGCGATCAAAAATGCTAAAAAACCGCTGCTTTATATCGGAGGCGGTGCGGTACTTTCCGATGCCTACAAGCTTATCAGGGAGATGGCGGAGAAGACCAAGATCCCGGTAGTCGAGACACTGATGGCACGGGGGGTTATGGGGCATGACCACCCTCAGCTGCTCGGTATGCTGGGCATGCACGGCAACTACGCTTCCAATATGGCAATGAGTGAGACTGACCTGATCATCTCGCTTGGTGCACGTTTTGATGACAGGGTAACGGGTAAGCTTTCGGAGTTTGCCAAGTATGCGGATATCATACATGTCGATATCGATCCTGCCAATATCGCAAAACTGGTCGATGTACAGTACCCTATCGTAGGGGATGTCAAACAGGTACTCGAAGAGATGCTGCCACTGCTTGAGGGTGTCGATCCGGACAGATATCAGGCATGGAGAGAGATCCTCAAGCGTTATGATGAGCTTCACCCGCAATCGTATATCGATTCGGATGAGGTGATCAAACCGCAGTGGGCGATCGAGCGTCTTGGAGAGCTTGTAGGAGAAGATGCGATCATCACCTCCGATGTGGGACAGCATCAGATGTGGGCGGCACAACACTATCCTTTCGACAGACCGCGCCAGTGGATCAACTCGGGCGGTCTTGGGACGATGGGCTTTGGTTTCCCTGCTGCAATCGGTGCCAAGAAAGCACATCCGGAAAAGACGGTGATCAACATCACAGGTGACGGCTCGATCCTGATGAATATGCAGGAGCTCGTAACTGCTGCAGAGTATGATATCCCAGTCATCAATGTGATCCTCAACAACCACTTTCTGGGGATGGTACGCCAGTGGCAGACCTTCTTCTATGAGAAGCGTTACTCTGAGACCGACCTGACTTTCCAACCAAACTGGAAAGCGCTTGCGGAAGCATGTGGAGGCATCGGCTATGATGTGACGACCAAAGAGGAGTTTGATGCAGCACTCAAAGATGCGATCAAACAGAACAAAGTCTGCTTTATGAATGTTTCGGTCAACCGTTTTGAGAATGTCTTGCCGATGGTACCGGCGGGAGGTGCACTCTTTAATATGATGCTGCCTTCCCCGGAGCTTGCAGACAGTGCATTAGAAGATAAGAAAGGAACGAAATAATGGCAAATGAAAAAAGAGTAATTTCAGTCATCGTTATGAATGAGAGTTCCGTTCTTGCGCGTATTACCTCGATGTTCGCGGCACGTGGATACAATATCGAGTCTTTGACCGTAGCACCTATCCCGGATTCGGATATGTCCCATATCACGATCGCAACCAACGGCTCGTCAAAGGTAATGGAGCAGATCACCAAGCAACTGCACAAGCTCATCCCGGTCTACAAGGTGATCGAGCATGAAGAGATGGTCGAAAAAGAGATGGTACTGGCGAAGTTCCCGATCGCGGAGAATCTTGCAGATATCTCGGTACTCGCTTCTGCTTATAACGGCGGTGTCGTCAATGTCGGCAAAGAGATGATCATTGTCATGGCTGCCGACGAACCCAAGCGTGTCAAACACTTCATCGAAGCGGCACAGCGTTACAACCCCTGTGAGATCATCCGCGGCGGTGTGGTTGCTATTGAACGGTAATCTTTAGGGCAACCACAAGGGATTGCTCCTACAGAGATTTAAATTCATTCCTATACTCTATATAGGAATGAATACGATGAGATCAATAATACCCTTTATACAAGGACAATGATGACCTACACACTCTCCCAAATCGCAGAAAAGCTCCAGATAGATTTTCAAGGTACAGATAAGCAGATCGATGGTATCCATACACTCAGTGAAGCGACACCAACCCAGTTGAGCTTTTTCAATGACAGCAAATATGCCTCACAGCTCTCTACCACCAAAGCGGCTGCGGTGTTGATAGATAAGGCGCATGCACCGATGTTGCCAGAAGGGACGATCGCGCTTGTTACTGACGAACCCTATCTGAAGCTCGCAGCTGCATCCAGGCTCTTTGCGCATGACGTGACAGCCCATCGGTCAGAGCCAATTTGTGGGAACGGGTGCGATATCGATCCTTCTATTGTCTTTGGCAAAGGGGTAACGATCGGAGATAATGTCACGATCCTTGCAGGCTGCTATATCGGCGATGATGTGACGATCGCTTCAAACACCCTCATCCATCCTAATGTAACCCTCTACCACGGTACTTCGGTCGGTGAGCGTGTTATTATTCACAGTGGTACCGTCATCGGTTGTGACGGGTACGGTTTTGCCCATACCAAAACCGGTGAACATGTCAAAATCTACCAAAATGGCAATGTGATCATTGAAGAGGATGTTGAGATCGGCGCGAACTGTACAATAGACAGAGCGGTCTTTGGATCAACGATCATCCGAAAGGGCACGAAGCTGGACAATCTCATACAGATCGCGCATAACTGTGATGTGGGAGCACATACGTTGATGGCGGCACAGGTCGGGCTGGCAGGATCGACCACGCTTGGCCGCAATGTGGTCATGGGAGGGCAGAGTGCTACCGCAGGGCATCTGCATGTCGGAGACTTCGCAACTATCGCGGGTAAAGGCGGTGTGACCAAGTCCCTCGAGGGCGGTAAAACCTATGCAGGATTCCCTGCCATAGAGATCAAACTCTGGCGTAAGATGCAGGCAGCTTTGATGCGTCTGGTCAAATCCAAACAAATGTAGCATTTGACATTTCCAGCTTTGTGGTATAATCTTCCTAAACTATACTATAAGGAGAACAGAATGAGCGGTAAAGTAACACCAATCGAAGAGATGCACCTAAGCGGTACCAAAGATGGCAAGATCACAGTGACAACAATCGAGGAGCCGTACGGACCAAAGAGTGAAAATGTAGTGAGTATCGGTATCTCACTTCAGGCAAATGCCGATGAGCCGGACTGGAAAGTCCATATCCCCAAAGCCAATATCGATGCAGTGATCGAAGCATTACAAAAAGCAAAAGAGCATCTATAAGAGCTCTGCCGTCTATGATTCGGCGGCTTTCATCTCCTCATACTGCTTGAGTGCCCGGCTCAAGAGGTCAGGATCGGGTATCTTCCTGCCCGCTATATATCCGATAATATTTCCCTCATCATCGACTTTCGGTTTGATCCAGACAAGTACATTGTAATATCTGCCGTCACTGCGCATATTTTTGACAAAGCCCTCCCAGTAGTTTCCGCCTTTTATCGTCTCCCACATCTGTTTAAATGCAGCTTTGGGCATATCCGGATGTCGATTGATATTGTGCGGTGATCCGATGAGCTCCTCTTTGGTATAGCCGGTCATCTCCCGAAACTTTCGGTTGGCATAGGTGATGATTCCTTTCGGATCGGTCTCCGTGATCATCACACCACCTTCGAACTTCATCTCTTCGTCGATCGGTTCGGGTCTTTTGATCTCTTTTCCGGTGATGATATTTTTGACAATTTTGCCCATAGATAATTTCCTTCTTCAGAGACTATATGCCTCATCATAATATAGATACTGTGCAATAGATATGGAAAATATATGAAGTATGGAAGAGAACGGCTCTATACTATACTTTATATATTGGCGGTCTGGCGAACTCAAGCGAGTTCCATGACTTTCTGTCCCAGCTTCACAGCAGGTTTAGCTTTTTCAATACACGTATGGTAGCTGAAATCATAACAACCTAATCCTTAATGAATAATAAAAATAAGAAAATATTATAATAAGAGAAAATCTATCTGATTACTCGGTATTCTTGTTATGCCCTCAGAATCTTTCACAGCAACTTTGCTACAATACGATAATACTAAGCTAAGGGGCATTTTTGTCTGTTAAAGAAACGATCAAATCACTTATCAAAGAGCGTATGCTGGTTATCGACGGTGCTATGGGTACCCAGATACAGGATCTCGATATCCCTAAAGAAGCATGGGTCGATGACAAAGGTCAAGAACAGGAGGGATGTAACGAACTGCTCAATGCCACAGCACCCGATCTGATCGAGCGTATCCATACACGCTATGCGATGGCGGGCGCAGATCTTATCAAGACCAATACCTTTGGTACGATGCCTTGGGTACTCGATGAGTATCAGATGAGTGAACGTGCCTATGAGCTCTCCAAAAAGGGGGCGGCACTGGTCAAAAAGGTGTGTGAGGAGTATAGTACACCCCAACAGCCCCGTTTTGTGCTTGGTTCTATCGGGCCGGGGACGAAGCTTCCCTCACTGGGACATATCCATTATGATGAGATGTATGCCGGTTATAAAATCGTCACCGAAGGTTTGATCGACGGCGGATGTGATATCTTTTTGCTCGAGACCTGCCAGGATCCACTGCAGATCAAAGCGGCACTCCATGCCTGCCAGGATGCCAATGCCGCCAAGGGGACTGATCTGCCTATCATGGTCTCCGTCACGATTGAACTGAGCGGTTCCATGCTTATCGGTACGGATGCAGCGACGATTGTTACCATACTCGAACCGTTTGATATCCTTTCACTCGGTCTCAACTGCGGTACCGGGCCCGATCAGGCGAAAAAGCATCTCAAAGTACTCAGCGAACTTTGTAATATACCGATCTCTATCCATGCCAATGCCGGCTTGCCGCAAAACCGCGGGGGGTATACCTACTATCCGATGGGACCCGATGAGTTTACCGAGAAACAGCTGGAGTTTACAGCATTTGACGGAGTGAGTTTCCTCGGAGGTTGCTGCGGTACGACCCCACAGCATATCCAGGCACTGAAAAA
>WFYB01000219.1 GCA_015490315.1 Sulfurovum sp.
ATCTACAAAACCGGCAAAGGCTTCCACCTGATCCGTCCGCTCATTCAGGTACGTGAACGCCAACTGCGAGATTTTGCCACAGAGAACAACCTGCAGGTCATTGGTGATGAAGCCTGCCCTGCAATGCTCAAAAATGTCAAAATGCCCCATGCCAGAGCCTCAACTAAAGAGTGGCTTGCAGGCATGGAGAAAGAGAACAGAGAACTCTTCAAAATGTTCAAAGCCTCCTTCAAACATATCCACGATGATACCTTTCTTGATCCCAAGCGGTGGGATAGGGATGATATAGAGATTTAAAACTTGACAACTTGACAACTTTTTTCTATAATGGAGAAAAAAGGAGTTGCAATGCAGACATTGAATGTTGCCGAGTTTAAAGCAAATCTCTCTTCTATACTCCAACAAATGCAGGAGGATGGCGAAGAGGTTATCATCGCGTTTGGCAGAGGGCACAAAAAGGTTGCAAAGCTGGTTCCTTATATGGAAGACACCGGACATAGAGTGTTTGGACAATTTAAAGGGATGGTCGAAATACCCAAAAACTTTGATGAAGAAAATGAAGAGATCAATGCGATGTTTTATGGGAATGAGTGATGGAGATTTTGATAGATACCCACATCTTCCTCTGGCTCGCTTCCAATCCCGATAAGCTCTCAAAAAAACATTTGGCACTTTTGCAAGCGCGTAAAAACAGGCTCTATCTGAGTGCGATGAGTATCGCCGAGGTGATGATAAAGCAGTCTATTGGGCAGATTGAGATATCATTTGATATTCTTAAAGCGTGTAAAGCGATGGAGATAAACCTGTTGGATTTTGATGTGGTAAGCGCTATGAAGCTTGGCACGCTTCCGATGTATCACAAAGACCCTTTTGATCGGATGTTGATCGTTCAGGCGATGACACATCACATGGCTTTTTGTACGGTTGACCGGAAGATGGAGCTTTATATAGATGATGGATTGGAACTGCTCTAATGGTCTATTTGTATGAAAACAAGGTTGTTGCCGATACTAAATTGACAGAAGCTATCCAAGATAATACGGTATTGCATCCCTACTTTGAAAACAGCTTCAATGGTGTCAAGCCTAAGAACACTTGCGGTTTCTTGTCTGTTGACGGGGAGAGTTACTTCATTGTTCCCAAAATCATAGGTGAAGAGAATGCGGGTGCAACAAATCTCGATATCTTCATCTTTATGCTGCTTTATGCGTATGATGTGCAACTCAAAAACGAAGATTTGCAGCAAGGAGAGAGTGCAGAAGATCAACTTTTTGAAGTCTTTATCCGCATGTTTTCGGACGGATTGCTGGATGAACTCAAGCGGGGTGTCTTCAAGCAGTATATTACCTTACAGGAGAACCTGCGTGTGCTGCGCGGCAAATATCTCATAGAGAAGAATTTTGCCAACTTTTACCATCAAAATCTCTACTGTGAATTTGACGAGTTCAGTATGGACAATAAGTTAAATCGTTTCTTTCTCTACGCACTACGAACTTTTCAAAAGGTAAGCAGCTATCCAAATCTGCATCGGTGCGAAGCGATGTTAGATGAGGTGAGCTTTTTCAATGTCGATCTGAAGCGCATGCATTTGCAGTTTGACAGGATGAATAGTCGATATGAAAAGAGTTACGAGATCGCAAGGATGATCTTGGATCATCTGGTACCGCTTACGGGTAGTAGTGGTAAGAAAAGCTTTGCTTTTTTGTTTGACATGGCAAAGGTCTTTGAGAAATTTGTGGCAAGATTCTTTCAAGAGATCGACCCCACTACAAAAGTGCAGTATCAAAAGAACTTCGGCAGTCTGCAACTCACGCCTGATATCATCACCGATAGCCTTATCATCGACACCAAGTACAAAAGTGTACGTAACCGTGACGAACTTGCTACGCAGGACAAATATCAGATGTTTGCTTACGGTACTAACTTCAAACAGACAAATGTGCTGTTGCTTTACCCAAAACATCATGTGGATGTGCAGGAGGATTTGGTATTGGGTAGAGGGGATGATGAGATATATTTGAAGATGAGGAGTTTGGATTTGGGGTATAATGGCAGATATGAAGGGTTTGTTGAAGAGATGAGAAAGAGGGTGGAGGAGATAATATGAATGAACAGGAAAATCTTAAAAGGTTGATTAGGTTATTTGTTGATAAATGGAACATTACTAATGAACTTTGGAGAAAAGAATTTTTTGATGAAAATAATTTATCAGATAAATACAGGAAATACAGGCTAAAACCATCTTTTGGAAACTCCGGCAATAGGATTAAACTCCCAAAATTTCCATATATCAGTTTTCTGAGTAACGGTTTTAAAACTAGCAATGGTGTATATCCGATTATTTTCTATGATCATGAAGACATCGAACTGGAAATTGGATTGGGAGTTTCTAAAGACAATAGACCCGATGTTACTCAAGAGATATTAAATGAAATTAATTCATTTGAAAGAAAACGATTTAATCTTGATGACTTGGATGATGCTATAGGTTACCTAAATGAGTCTATTGATGAGTTTGAAAGAATTTTATCTAAAGATAGTCAAAGCAGTAACAATGGAGATCAAGTGAACATAAAAAATATCATCCTATACGGTGTACCCGGTGTGGGTAAAACACACAATATTGCAAAACTCATCCGACTGATAGAAGAGGGAAAATCCGATAGTGAGATATTTTCAGAGATTCGAAACAATACAATCTCCGATGAGCAACTACCCGATGATCTTAAAGAGAGAACGGCATTTGTCACCTTTCATCAAAGCTTCGGCTATGAAGATTTTATCGAAGGATTTAGACCCAATGAAGAGGGAAAGATTGAACTTGTAGACGGTGTGTTTAAGAGGTTTGCCAATAAAGCACGAGAAAACCTTATACAATCTCAAAGCACAAATACAGTTCCGTTTCAAGAAGCCTTACATCGTCTGTTAAAAGAGAAAATCGAAAATGGAGAAACGGTAAAAATCGATCTCAAAAGAGCAAATAGCTATTATCTGATTTATGATTATAATGATAGAACGATATTTTTTGAAAAGCAAAACGGCGACAAGACACATTCGTTATCGATTCGAACTTTAGAACGTATGTATCACGAGGAGCGCAATGACATTATACAAGGAGGTTTGGCACCGTACTACAATCCACTGCTTGATACGTTGTTGCAAATAAAACATTCGGGTGGTCAAGCGCCTATTGAACGAAAAAATTACTATCTCATCATCGACGAAATTAACCGAGGCAATATCTCTAAAATCTTCGGAGAACTCATTACCCTTATAGAAGAGGACAAAAGGGACAAACTTGAGGTAACACTCCCTTACTCCAAAGAGCCTTTCAGTGTACCGAACAATCTCTACATCATCGGCACCATGAACAGTACCGACAAATCGATTGCGCTTATCGATGTGGCGTTACGACGACGATTTACCTTTTTGAAAATGGAACCAAGTGCGTCATTGATAGAGCATGATAAGGCAAGAACAATTTTTGAAAAATTGAACGATTTCTTGAAAGAGAGATTGGGTGAAGATCATCAGATAGGGCATAGCTATTTTATGAAGGTTCAAGATGAAGATGATTTGAAGTTTGTATTGGAGCATAAGATCAAACCGTTATTGGAAGAGTATTTTTATGGAGATAGAGAGGGGTATATAGAAGCTCAAAAATATTTGGATATTCGTTATAATACGAATAATACGAATGAGACGGATGAGCAATAATGACCCAGCAAGAACTTATTGAAAAACTGCAACTATTGAAGCCTGTCTTGAAAGAAGAGGGGATTACTTTGCTTGGGATTTTTGGCAGTTATGCCCGAAATGAACAGACACCACAGAGTGATGTGGATATTTTGTATGACATCGATGATCCAAAGGTGTTTGCCAAACGATTTGGCGGTTTTGGAGCATTTACACGACTGGAAGAGTTGAAAAGATATATAGCACAACAGTTAAATACGGAAGTGGACTTTGTTGCAAAAAAAGGTTTGAATAGTGTGAGTAAAAAATATGTAGAAAAGGATCTATTGAATGTCTGACGATGCAGTTGAAGCAAAGGTGGAATATATCCAAAAAATGTTGTCAAATATTGATACTGTTTTGCAACGACATGGGGGTATTCAAAATGCTTTGGCAGATGAAGCCGAAGCAAGAGCGGCAATTATGCTTTCACTTATGCAGGTTGGAGAGACTATCAATAAAATCGATAGTGATTTGTTGGAACAATTTAATCTTTTAAAAGATGCAAAAGGTGCCTATAGTGTGCGTAATTTTATAGCACATGACTATGAGGGTGTTGATTTGGACTTGATTGCTGAAATCATAGAAGACAATATACAGGAGTTGGCAAAAAAACTTGAAAAACTAAGGGCATCGTTTGAGTCAAAGAAATAGTTTTCATGTAGAAGAGAGCGGTCGTCTCGACAAGATTCTTTCCCAAACTCTCGAAGTAAGCCGCAATCAGGTAGAGAAGCTCATCAAAGATGGGCTGGTATCGGTCAATAGTAAGGTTGTTGTCAAGCCGAGCTTCAAGGTGACGGAGGGTGATGAGGTTGTTTATGAATTCAAAGAAGCCCAGAAGAGAGAGCCTGTGGATGTGGACTTTGATGTCGAGGTGCTGTATGAGGATGAGCACATGCTGGTGGTCAACAAGCCAAGTGGCTTGGTGGTACATCCGGCGCCTTCGGTCAAGGAGGCGACACTGGTGGACTGGCTGGTGCAAAAGGGTATTTCACTCTCTACCATTAGCGGTGAAGAGCGGCACGGTATCGTCCACCGCATCGACAAAGAGACTACCGGAGCACTGGTGGTCGCCAAGAGCAATGAGGCACATGAGAAGCTTAGTGCACAGTTACTGGATAAGAGCATGGGGCGCTACTATCTCGCCCTCATAGACCATCCGCTCAAAGAGGATACGATCGTCGAAAAGCCCATAGGGCGCAACCCGAATAACCGGCTTAAGATGGATGTGGTACCGCACGGCAAGCCTGCCAAAACAGCCTTTGCCAAGCTTTTAACTACAGAGCATGATACGGAGCTGATCGCCGCGAAGCTCTATACCGGGCGTACCCATCAGATACGGGTACACCTGGGCACACTTGGACGGCATATCCTTGGAGATACTTTATACGGATTTAAGAGCAAAAGAGATAAAATTCCAAGAGTTTATCTGCATGCGTATCTGCTCTATCTGATCCATCCGCAGACAGGAGAAAAGATGGAGTTTTCTGCCCCGCTTTTTGATGATATGCGGGGGTATATGACCAAATATTTTGACCAAAGGCAACTTGATGAAACGATCAACCCTGATACTCTTGGCAGCCGCTTCGCTTTTGCTGACTAACTGCGGCAGTGCGATCAAGGGGATGATGATCTACGATGTCGATCCTACGCTCGAGAGTGTGAAACAAGTCAAGGCTTTGCCGTTGATGAACTCGGTAGGATTTGAGTGGCAGAAGATCAGCAATCCAAGCATTCACGGTATCAATGTCTACCGGGGTATACCTTCGCAGGGGCGCCAGAGTCTCAAGAAGATCGGTACGATAGGCAACCGGTATGCGACGCATTTTGTCGATACACATGTCAAGCCTGATACCAAATATATCTATACCTTCACAACCTTCTCATTTGGAAGGGAATCACGACACGGCAAACTGCTCTATGTCAAGACCAGACCGCCTTTTGCTCCTGTTTCTTTTGTGCAGGCATACAAGGTAGCGCCCGATACGGTCAAAGTGCTCTGGCGACCCCACAGCTATCCGGCAGTCAACCGCTATGTCATAGAGCGCTCAGTCAACGGCGGTCCTTGGCGGTATGTCGCTCAGGTAGAGGGGCAGCTGATGGCGGAGTATATCGACAGCTATGTGCATCCTGGCAGAAGCTATGCCTACCGTATCATCGCCAAAAGTTATGATGGCATCACGGCCAAGCCGAGCCCTGTTGCCAAAATCTCACTATAAAGTACTGATAATCTATGCCGCATCTCAAAGTAAAACCTTTTGACACAGAGAAGATCGAGGAGATCTTGCCAAAGAGCGAGATCTTGACATTTAGAGCTAAACCGCTTCGTGGAGATGATGAACTCTACGGGGTAACACTGGGGGGAGAGGAGTTCTTGCTTCATCTCAAACCAGACACCGATGCCTACCTGCTCAAATACGACAAAGTCACCAGACCGCTGAAGGTCAACCTCCTAAAAGAGGCGATAGAACGTACCGCCAAAGAGCTTGAGCTGGAGATACTCAGTTCAAATATAGCGATACATCCAGGTAAATCTGCATATGCCTCTGCGTATGAAAAGAAGATAGAGGATTTTGAGGAGATCACCTTCCCCAAAGAGAAGGTCTGCGTAGAGGTGGGATTCGGGTCAGGGCGTCATCTGCTCTATCAGGCACAGAAGCATCCAGATACGCTCTTTATCGGGCTGGAGATCCATACCCCTTCGGCACAGCAGGTACTCAAGCAGATCGATCTGCTTGGGATCGATAATATCTGGGTGGTCAACTATGATGCAAGACTCTTTCTGGAGATGCTGCCTTCCAATCTGCTCGAAAAGATCTACGTGCATTTCCCGGTACCCTGGGACAAGAAGCCGCACCGCCGTGTGATCGGCAGACAGTTTCTTGAAGAGTCGATGCGCACACTCAAAGCAGGGGGAAGACTGGAACTCAGAACAGACAGTGACAACTACTTCTGGTATGCGCTGGAAACCTTTTTTGCCCTGCCGAAGGTCGAAGTGGAAGTGCGTAAAAATGAAGCACTCGAAGTGACCAGCAAATATGAGGCGCGATGGCTCAAGATGGAGAAAGATATTTATGATGTCTATGTGACATGCAAAGAGGAGTCGGAAGAGAAAAAAGAGAGGCTTGACTTTAATTTTAATATTGTAAAATATAGAGAA
This sequence comes from Sulfurovum sp., assembly GCA_015490315.1. GTDB lineage: Bacteria > Campylobacterota > Campylobacteria > Campylobacterales > Sulfurovaceae > Sulfurovum. The sequence continues at coordinate 6,896 of WFYB01000219.1, forward strand.
GGACAGGAGCATAAGCTTCCCAAGAAACCTGTGGTCTTTGACGGCTATTTTGTGCACTTTGAACGGGTATATAAAATAGGTGATGATGCGATGCTTGTCAAATGTGCTTTTGGCAGTTTTGACCGACCGGAGCATAAGTATATTTTGGTAGGAAAAGAGCAATCCCGCTATTTTGTCTCAAGACCGGTCAAGACCAGAGTCAA
>WFYB01000220.1 GCA_015490315.1 Sulfurovum sp.
ACAACAGTACCAAAAAGCGTATGAGATCGATCCTTCTCTCGAAGAAGCCAAAAAAATGATAGAAAAACTCTCGGAGTAAAAATAATGTCAAGTCACTGTTTTGTTACCCAAATAGCTACCGAAAAGATACTGTTGCGAGTCACTAATGTCTGTGGAGAATGCTATGCAGATCTGCACGAAGGTGATACGATTCATTACGATATGCAAAATTATCGTTTTTTGTGTGACTGCTGCAAAGAGAAACTCTGTTCACGGATGAATGAAGAGTGTGAAATCATCTATGATGAGGCAGAACCGTCGCTGTTTTGCTGAAGCAAAACAGAGTGAAGAGAGAGGAGCGAAGAGTTTGAGTATGCTTTTCTGTTGAAAAGCTACTGTTTAAGATTACCATAATACAGTTTACGAAACAATTCTTCATTCCTCATTTTGATATGTATTTCACCGCATTCAAATAACTCAAAGCATTCAACTTAACACCTTTGTAGGCAATATCAAATGCCGTACCGTGATCGACTGATGTACGGAGTATAGGCAGATTGAGAGAGACATTGATACCCTCGTCAAAGTAGAGTGCCTTAAGCGGAGCGAGTCCCTGGTCGTGGTACATGGCGATGTAGTGGGTGTAGTCTTTGCGTACGTTTGGGGTAAAGGCGACGTCGGGCACTAGCGGGTTGGTGAAGAGGGTAGAGGGTAGAGAGTAGCGGGTAGAGAGGGTTTGTCTGATCTGTTTGCTTGCGTTGTCTATGGCTTTTTGGATGATCTGCTCTTCATCTCCAAGTACGCCGTTGTCTCCTGCGTGGGGGTTGAGTCCGAGGACGGCTACGGTGGAGGTGGGTTTGGCGGTGTTGTAAAAATCAATCAGGAAGCGTGTCAGATCTTTTTCGTTGATACTGTCAGCTGCTTCCCTTAGAGGAATATGCTCGGTAAAGAGGGCGACATACATCTTGGGGCAGCCCAGCATCATAATAGCATCCGCATCAAAGAAGTCACGCAGGGCATCGGTGTGACCTTTGTACTTCACATCTGCCTCTTCCCATGCTTTTTTGTGGATGGGAAGGGTGGTAATGGCATCGACCTTTCCTTCACGTGCCAGTTCGACTGCCTTGACGAAGGAGGCATAGGCGTAGGCACCACTTGGCGCCGAGACAATGCCCGGTTCGATAGTAAAGGCGGATGCATCAGGTGCTATGGTTTGAAAGTCATTAGGTATGTTAAGCTGCAAAAGATCGGCTGAGCGTTGTAACATGGTGTTGTCTATGCAGTAGATCGGGTCGACCATATCTGCAATCTGTGTATGGTTTTCAAGTGCGAGTTGGATACCGATACCGTTGAGGTCGCCGATGCTTATTGCTACTTTTTTCTTTTGCATTTTATTCGCCTTTGTTGCTTAAAAGCTTTTGGTTACAGGTAGGATTTAAGGTTTGTATTAGGCAAACCATGAAAAATTTCTACCTTCTACCTTCTACCTTCTACCTTCTACCTTCTACCTTCTACCTTCTACCTTCTACCTTCTACCTTCTACCTAATCAACAACGCCTTCATATCCAAAATCGCCTGCTCCAGCCCCACATAGACTGAACGGGCGATGATGCTCTGCCCGATATTGAGCTCTTCGATCGTTTCGATCTCGACGATATCTGCGACATTTTGCATATTGAGCCCGTGTCCCGCAGCGACTCTCAGTCCCATCTCCATGGCATCGCAGCTAAGCAGCCTAAGATTGCGCAGTTCGTCCTCAAGCATCTGCTTGAGTACCTTGCGGGGGAGTTCAAGCGCTTTGATGGAGTGGTGGGTTTTGGCAAGGTTGCTGTAGAGCATGGCATAGATATTGGCATACTTGCCGGTATGAAACTCTATCCACTCGACATGCATATCGACCGCGGCACGCACAGCATCAAGGGTTGGATCGATGAAGAGTGAGACCTCTATCTCTTCAGCCTGCAATCGTTTGATTGCCTCTTTGAGTTTGGGTTGTGCTCCGGTGACGGCAAGTCCCCCTTCAGTTGTGACCTCTTCACGCTTTTCGGGTACAAGGGTCACACGGTGTGGACGGAGAGAACAGGCGATATCGATCATGCCGGGTTCGATGGCACACTCGAGGTTGACAGGCAGTGCAGAGAGTGCGATGATGTTTTTGGCATCACTGTCTTGCATGTGGCGTCTATCCTCACGCAGGTGGATGGTGATCTGGTCAGCTCCGGCACGTTTGCAGATGCTCAGTGCATCGAGCGGATCGGGGTCGGCAACTCTTCTGGCTTCTCGAAGCACGGCGATATGGTCGATGTTGACACCCAGTTTCATGGCATCCCTTTAAAGATAAATTGGATAAATTATAGCCAATAAATCATTTAGATCTCTGAAAAACCGTCGGTTTCACTCGATAGCTCCGGCAGGTGCAAACGGCAGAGCCGCCCTACGGGTGGAGTGCACCTTTGTCGCCATCGAGTGAAACCTTTTGTAATCCCATAAGGAGTATTAGATGGCAGAACATAAGCCCATGCCTGTAAGTGAATACAAAAATATTAAGCACAATATTGGAAACGGCAAACCGACCATTTTGGCATTTGGGATGAGCCACTGCTACAGCTGTATTGCGATGTCAAAAGTCTTTGCGCAGGTACTTGAGGAGCATCCGGAGTTTCAGATCTATGCGATAGATGGACAGAAAGAGCGTATCATCAGCCGTGATATCTACAAACTCAAAGAGATGCCGACGCAGATCTTTTTCGATGCCGAAGGCAATGAAGTCTTTCGGCATACGGGAGCGTATAAGAAGCCGGTACTGGATATTATTTTGAAGAAGTGGGGGGTTGTGTAATCTTATTGGAGGTGCCCTTAACCAAAATTACGCTAAAATCGCGACAATATTATTTTTTTACAAGGCTGAAAAATGGCAAAAAGAGAGATCAAAAAGGCAGTTCTCGCATACAGCGGCGGACTCGATACGAGTATCATTCTCAAGTGGCTGCAAGATGAGTATAACTGTGAAGTGGTGACTTTCACTGCCGATCTGGGGCAGGGTGAAGAGGTGGAGCCTGCGCGTCAGAAGGCGCTTGATATGGGCATTAAACCTGAAAATATCTTTATTCTTGACCTGCGTGAAGAGTTTGTCAAGGATTTTGTATTTCCGATGTTCAGAGCCAATGCGATTTATGAGGGGGAGTATCTGCTCGGTACCTCCATCGCACGTCCGCTTATCGCCAAGAAGCAGATAGAGATCGCGCATGAGACTGGGGCGGATGCTGTCTCTCATGGTGCGACAGGCAAAGGAAATGACCAGGTGCGTTTCGAGCTTGGATACCTTGCACTCGATCCGGATATCGCGGTCATTGCTCCATGGAGAGAGTGGGATCTCAACTCCCGTACAAAGCTTTTGGAGTATGCCAAAGCACACGGTATCGACATCGATGGCAAAGGGAAGCCAAAACCCTATTCGATGGATGCAAACCTGTTGCACATCTCCTATGAGGGTGAGTGGCTGGAGAATCCTTACAACGAACCTGAAGAGGATATGTGGCTCTGGTCTGTCTCTCCCGAAGAGGCACCAGATGAGCCCGAGTACATCACAATTACCTACAAAAAGGGTGATCCTGTCGCAATCAATGGTGAGGAGATGAGTCCTGCAACGATCCTTGAGACACTCAATACCTACGGCAAAAAGCACGGTATCGGGCGTATCGACATCGTAGAGAACCGTATGGTAGGGATGAAAGCGCGTGGATGCTACGAAACACCGGGCGGAACTATCATGCTCAAGGCGCACCGTGCCATCGAGTCGATCACGCTTGACCGAGAAGAAGCACATGCCAAAGATGAGATGATGCCAAAGTATGCCAAGCTCATCTACAACGGGCTGTGGTGGTCACCTGAGAGAAAGATGATGCAGGCAGCCATCGATGCGACACAGGAACAGGTCAACGGAGATGTACGTCTCAAGCTCTACAAGGGCAATGTCATCGTGGTAGGGCGCAAGTCTGAGAACTCACTCTACTCCGAAGAGCACTCGACCTTTGAAGCGGATGATGTCTACAACCAAAAAGATGCAGAAGGGTTTATCCGCCTCAATGCACTGCGTTTTATCATCGAGGGCAAAAAGCAGCCGGAGCGTATCGCATCGCTGGTAGGAAACTATGATGAGGTGGAAGTGTGTCATATCGAGACAGGATCGACAACGATCTGCCAAAAGGTCAAGCAGTTCTTCAAAAAACTTGTAGGTAAAAAGTAAGGTAACATAAGGCACTCTGCCTTTAGGGCACCTCCCCTTATGTTACCCCTCTGCCAAAATCTCTTTCATCGCCTTCAGGGCACGTGAAGGTTTGAACTTCAAAAAACTCTCTCTATAGAGAATACTCGGAATAAACTCCAAAAAGATATAGCTTAGAAAAAGCATAGGGTAAAAGACATAATACTCATAGCGGAATGCTTTGTAGGTGTAGCGTTTCTCAAACCACTCTCTGGCACTCCTCAGACCGTTGTAAAAAAGCAGCAGTTCCATCGCAAAGACAAAACCCCAGGTAAAGTAGCTCAAAAATGCGACGAGGAAGGCACCTTTGACACCGTAGAGTCCCATGACTGCAGCAAGAAATATAGCGGCATAGATAGCGAAACTCCCAAAGCCTATCGTCGCGAATATCACCAGTGCGGAGAAGATAAAAAGCAGTGCACCAAAGATAAAAAAGAGTTCGAGCCAATTCTTCTGTGCTTCAAATGTGGGGCTGTAGTAGGCACCGGCAAGGGTAATGGCGAAGATCGCCAATATGACCAAGATCAGTGAACGGTACTCTTTCACATTGGACTCCTTTAGGCTATCTCATAGAGTTTGGTGAGACTCTTGACATCTGCTTTTCTACCGAGCCACTCTTGATAGAGCTCGCTCATCTCTTTGGCACCGCCGTTTGCAAGGATATGCTTTTTGTATCCCTCAGCTTTGCTTTTGTCAAAGCCCTCTTGCTCATCCAGACACTCAAAGAATGCATCCGCACTGAGTACCTCCGCCCATTTGTAGCTGTAGTAGCCCGCTGCGTAGCCGCCTGCAAAGATGTGGGAGAATCCATGCTGGAATTTGTTGTAGCTTGGCGGCTTGAGCAGAGAGGTCTTTTCTCGGATGGTATCCAGCAGTTGCTGTACCTCCTCACCCTGATAGAGCTTTTGGTGAAGCCGGAAATCAAAGAGAGAGAACTCGACTTGACGCAGGATACCAAGAGCCGCATGGAAGTTCTTGGTCTCTTTGATCTTTTCTATCAGTGTATCGGGGATAGGCTCGCCGCTCTCGTAGTGAAAGCCGAAACGTTTGATGATCGCTTTTTCGTAGGCGAAGTTCTCCAGAAACTGAGAAGGGAACTCCACCACATCCCATGCCACACCGTTGATCCCCGATACTGAGCGCTCATGGCATTTGCCAAAGAGGTGGTGGATCGCATGACCCATCTCATGGAAGAGGGTCACCACATCGTCATGACGCAGCAGAGAGGGAGTCTGCTCTGTAGCGGGAGAGAAGTTGCACACGACAAATGCGGAGGCAAGATGTTCCTTGCCGGCAGTGTCAACAAAGTGTGTCTCCCAGTCATTCATCCACGCCCCGCCCCGTTTGCTCTCTCTCGCTTCAAGATCAAAGTAGATACGTCCGCTGAGTTTATCCTCCTCATAGATATTATAGGGTTTGACACAGCTGTGCCATGTAGGGACATCTGCCTCTTTGAAGGAGACACCGAAGAGCTCCGAGACCACTTCGAGCATCCCACCCAGTACCCTTTGCTGCTCAAAGTAGGGCTTGGTCATCGTATCATCAAAATCAAATTTTGCCTTTTTGAGCTTCTCAGCATAGTAGGCGACATCATGGGTTTGAAGATCCTCTATTCCGTCTGTCTCTTGGGCAAAGGTTTTGAGCTCTTCAAGCTCCTCTTTTGCCTGTGGCAGGGCAGCATCGGCAAGAGCATCGAGAAACGAGAGTACTTCATCTTCCGAAGAGGCATCTCTTGTCTGCAAAGCATACTGGGCATAGTTTTCAAAGCCCAGAAGCTTCGCTTTCTCCTGCTTGAGTGCGAGGATACGGTCGATCACTTCAGCATTCTGCGGAGCGCGTGTGCTGTAGGCCTTGGAGAGTTCCTGACGGTATGAGCGGTTGGGACCGTAGGTCATATAGGCAAGATAGCTCGGTATCTGCAGGGTAAAACGGTAGAGGGTTTTGCCGTCTCTTTCTATCTTGGCAGCTTCGATATCGGATGCGGGCATGCCTGCTACATCTTTCTCATCCTCGATGATCAACTCATAGGCATTGGTGGCATCGAGCAGGTTTTGGGAGAAGCAGTTGGAGAGATTGGAGAGTTCGAGGGAGATCTCTTCAAGCCTTTTTTTCTCAGCTTCGGGCAGCTTGACACCGGAGAGTACAAAGTCTCTTACATCATTTTCTACTACTTTTTGTGCCTGAGGATCGTCTGTTTTGATCTGCTCTATCTTCTCAAAAAGGGCAGTATTCTGCGCCATCTCCGAGCTAAATTTCGAGAGTAGAGGCAGAGACGCTTCATAGGCTTTTTGTGTCTCTTCGGAGTTCATCACGGCATTAAGGTGTGAAAGCGGAGTAAAGAAGAGCCCAAGCTCTTCATCGAGATCCTGAAGCGGTTTGAGTACTTTTTCGTAGCTTGCCTCTTCACTCTGGGTGATCTTTTTGATCTTTACACGCTGTTTGTCGAGCAGCGCTTCAAGTCTGTGTGGAAATTGTTTTAAATTGTCTATCTGGAATGTCTGAAACATCGTCTATGATCCGTTCTATGGTTTTTTTGTGATTGTATCATAGTCCTACTATTAACAAAGTTTAGCTAAAATATAATACAGAATAATCAACGAATGACAAGGAACAGAGAGAATGAAAGTATTATTGGTCAAAGATGTCAAAAACCTCGGTAAGGCCGGAGAGATCAAAGAGGTGAAGGATGGGTATGGACAGAACTTCCTTATCAATAAAGGTTTGGCAAAACTGGCGACACCGGAAGTGGTAGAAGCATGGAAAGCGGAGCAGGCAAGAAAAGAGCAGGAGCTCAAAGAGGAGCTCGCCAGACTGGAAAATGAGAAGAAAACACTTGAAGCCAACACGATCAAGATCGAGAAACAGATCGCGCCGGTAGGCATCAAAGGTTCAGTAGGGAACGGAGATATCTCTGATGCGATCAAAGCACAACTGAATATTGAGCTTGATAAGAAGCATATCAATCTCAAAAAGCCGATCAAAACCACAGGTATCCATGAGGTTGATGCAAAACTGGGACACGGTATCCATGCTACACTGAAGGTAGATGTGGTGGGTGTAGAGTAATGTTTCACGCGACAACGATACTGGGATACAAAGGTGACGGCAAAGCGGTCATCGGCGGCGACGGACAGGTCACCTTCGGTGATGCCGTTCTCAAGGGTAACGCAACCAAGATCAGAACGCTTTATGAGGGAAAAGTATTGGCAGGCTTCGCCGGGAGTACGGCGGATGCGTTTAACCTTTTTGATATGTTCGAAGGGTTTCTCAATGAGAAAAAGGGTGATCTCTTCAAGTCGGTGATCGCTTTCTCCAAAGCATGGCGCAAAGACAAACATCTGCGTCAGCTTGAGGCGATGATGATCGTACTCAACCGTGACCATATCTTTATCCTCTCGGGAACGGGGGATGTGGTCGAGCCTCAGGACGGAAAGATCGCAGCGATCGGAAGCGGAGGCAACTATGCACTCTCTGCCGCACGGGCGTTGGACAAGCATGCTGATCTTGATCCGCGTAAACTGGTCGAAGAGTCTTTGCAGATCGCGGGAGAGTTATGTATCTATACCAATACGAATATCAAGATATTGGAACTCTAAAGTTTTCTTTTGCTACTTTTTTAGAAAAAGTAGCGCAAAAATCGTTCTTTCGCAATTGTGCGGACGGTAACTTCGGTGCCTTACTTCGCAAATATGGGCACCTGCGTACCTGCACAACCAATGCTCAAGAACCAAATATATTTAATGGAAGTAAAGGATAGCAGTTTGGATAATTTGACACCAAAAGAGATTGTTGCACATCTTGACAGGTATGTGATCGGGCAGCAGGATGCCAAGAAAACGATCGCTGTTGCTTTGCGTAACCGTTATAGACGTATGCAGCTTAGTCCGCAGATGCAGCAGGATGTCACGCCAAAGAACATTCTGATGATCGGAAGTACCGGGGTAGGGAAAACAGAGATCGCCAGACGGCTGGCGAAGATGATGAGACTGCCGTTTATCAAGGTCGAAGCGAGCAAGTACACGGAAGTGGGCTTTGTCGGACGGGATGTTGAGTCGATGATCCGTGATCTTGCAAGTACGGCGATGGGTATCGTACGTGAAGAGCTCAATGAGCAAAATAGAGAGAAGATCGAAAACTATATAGAGAATATAATCATCGAAAAGCTGCTGCCTCCGCTGCCTGCAGGGGCGAGTGAGCAGAAGCAGGCAGAGTATGAAGCATCATTTGCGCGTATGCAGGAGAAGTATGCCAAGGGTGAGCTCGATCATCTTAAAGTCAAAGTGACGATGCCAAACAAGCCTGACCTTCCCGAAGAGGGACTGCCGCCGCAGATGATACAGGTACAGGAGTCGATCATCAAAGTCCTTGGCGGTATGGGCAAGAAAGGACCTGAAAAAGAGGTGACTGTCAAAGAGGCAAAGAAGATACTCGCACAGGAGGCAAGTGAGAAGCTGCTCGATGAGGAGCAGCTCAAAGAGCTGGCGAGAGAAAAAGTAGAGAAGGGCGGTATTGTATTTCTCGATGAGGTGGACAAGATCGCAGTCAGTGCAAGCGGACAGAGCAGACAGGATCCGAGCAAAGAGGGTGTGCAGAGAGATCTCCTGCCGATCGTAGAGGGCTCGACCGTCCATACAAAGATCGGTCCGGTCAATACAGATCATATCCTCTTTATCGCTGCGGGTGCATTTCATCTAAGCAAGCCGAGCGACCTGATCCCTGAACTGCAGGGGCGTTTCCCGCTGCGGGTAGAGCTCGAGAGTCTCAATGAGGAGACACTCTATCGTATCCTTACTGAGCCGCAGAATTCGCTGATCAAGCAGTATCAGGCACTGCTTGCGGTAGAGAATGTGACACTTGCGTTTGAAGAGGAGGCACTCAGAACGATCGCACACTATGCGTTACTTGCCAATGAGAAAACCGAAGATATAGGTGCGAGACGTCTCCATACCGTGATGGAGAAGATCCTTGAAGAGATCAGCTTCGATGCAGATGAGCATCAAGGAGAGACGATCACTATCGGCAAAGCCTTGGTAGAAGAGAAGATCGGGAAGGTGGTAGAAGATGAAGATGCCACACGTTATATATTATAAGAAAGAGAATCATGCACGAGAGAGAAATACCAAAAGAGAAAAAGACTAAATCAGGGTTTGTAGCCGTTGTAGGACGTCCCAACGCAGGTAAAAGTACGCTGCTCAATCACATCATCGGAGAGAAGCTTGCGATGGTTTCCAAGAAAGCGCAGGCGACGCGTAAACGGATGAATATCATAGCGATGCACGGAGATGACCAGATCATTTTTGTCGACACACCGGGCATTCACGAAAAAGAGCGTCTGCTCAACCAGTTTATGCTCGATGAGGCACTCAAAGCGATGGGAGACAGTGATCTGATCGTTTTCCTTGCACCGGTGACTGATAAGCTTGATGAGTATGAGAAGTTTTTGTCACTGAGTGAAGCCAAGGGGACGAAACATATCGTAGTACTGACCAAGATCGATCATGCCAAGCAGGGGGATATCCTCAAAAAGCTCGGCGAGTATCAAAAGTATCAGGATAAATTTGAGGCGATCATACCGCTCTCTGTCAAAAAAGGGGTAGGGGTCAAGGAGCTTCTTGATGAGATCGTCAAACATCTGCCGGACTCTCCCTACCTTTTCGATACAGAGATCCTGACCACAGACAATATACGTGATATCTATAAAGAGCTGATCCGAGAATCAATTTTTGAAAACCTTAGTGATGAGATTCCATACGAAAGCGATGTGATCATCGAGAAGATCTATGAAGAGGATGGGATCGACAAAGTCTATGCGACCATAGTTGTAGAAAAAGAGACACAAAAACGCATGATCATTGGACAAAAAGGTGAAACGATCAAGCGGGTAGGGCGCTATGCACGCGAACTGATGGAGCTCTTTTCGGGCAAAAAGATATTTCTGGATCTGCATGTATCGGTCAAGAAGGGCTGGAGCAAGAACAAACAATCACTTGAAGAGCTGGGGTATATCGTATAAAAAGCGGTTAAGTGCTCAAGCTTCCTTGAATATAGTTAGCTATTAAAAAAAATTATCTTTTAAAGAAATATACAAATTTGTAAGATAGTTTTAATATTATAACATATATAATTGGTTAACAAACAAGGAAGTTTAGGATGTTTTCGAAAAAAAATTCATCGGCAAAATCAAAG
>WFYB01000221.1 GCA_015490315.1 Sulfurovum sp.
ACGGTGCGATGAGTACCGCGCAGTGCATACGGCTCAAATATGCTGTCGAGTATCTTGCCGGTGAGTGTGATGTATTGGTGTTGATGGGAGGAGAGGATTTCTTCTCCAACGGTATCCATCTCAATATCCTCGAAGATAGCCAAAAGCAAGGCGAGGACGGTTGGGCAAATATCAACGCGATGAATGATCTGATTCGTTCGATCCTCTTTGCTGAGGATGTAGTAACTATTGCTTCATTTCATCGCAATGCAGGGGCGGGTGGCGTATTTCTCGGTCTGGCATGTGATTTTGTCGCGGGACGGCAGGGCGTGGTGCTCAACCCGCACTATAAAACATTGGGGCTTACAGGCAGCGAATACCATACCTACACACTCCCCAAAAGGGTGGGCAGTGCCAAAGCGCAGGAGCTGCTGGATGCCTGTCTGCCTATCTCTGCCAAGGAGGCACACAGCATCGGTATGATCGATGCACTCTTTGAAAGTGAGAACTATACTGCATCACTGCATGTCTTTGCCAAGTCAAAGAGCGATGATGACTACCTTTGGGAGAAGCAGGAGTATTTGGAGATACACGCAGAGGAGATAGAGTGCTGTAAAGAGCGGGAGATCGAGGTGATGTATCCGGAGTTTTGGGAAGAGGAGAGCCCTTTTCATACACTTAGACGCGAGTTCGTTTACAAGGTCTGCCCAAGAGAAACACCCAAAAGGCTCATGGCAACAAACCAAAGGAAGCAATATGCATGAATACAGTGTAGTACAGGCACTCCTCAACCAATGTGAAGCGGTCGCCCAAGAGAATGGTGCAGAAAAGATCAGCAAAGTGGTCTGCAAAATAGGAGTGATGAGCGGCATCGAGATCCATCTGCTTAAAGTGGCATTCGATACCTTCAAAGAGGGAACGATGTGTGCAGATGCGGAGTTGATCATCAACGAGCAGAAGCTCAAACTGGAGTGTCGTGAGTGCGGTCATGTCTTTGAGACCGACGAGATACGCTACTTCTGTGTCGAGTGTGAGAGTCTGAAAGTCAAGGTGCTTGATGGGGAAGATATGTACCTCATGAGTCTGGAAATGGAATAGGGCCCTCCAAACAACTTTATGGAGGTTTCATTCGATGGCGATAAAGGAGCACCCAAACCCGTAGGGCGGCTTTGCCGTTTGCGACTGCCGGAGCTATCGAATGAAACCGATGGTTTTTGGGAAAACAAATAAGGAGAAAAAGATGCAAGAATATTGGGAACTCTATATGAAGCAGATCGACGGCAACCCCGCCTCGGTACTCTTTAACGCCGGGATTTCGATGGAGAAGGAGGAGCAGCAATACAGCTATCCGATCATCGCTTTTGTCAAAGTCAAACTCAAAGAGCCCAATGAACGGGGAATGCTCAGCGAATCAGAGGAGCCGGAGATTTCCTACCTTGAAGACAAGCTTGAAGCCTCTCTGATCAAGTTCCGTATCGGAAAATATGTCGGTCGCATCATCAGTGACAGGTATGTGACCTTCCTTTACTACCTGCAGTTTACCTACAACTGGCAGGATTTTCTGGCGTTTGCGCTTGGCGAATTTGAAAGTTATGAGATCAGCAGCGGTTATCAGGATGATGCCCAGTGGGGATACTATCAAAACCTTCTCTACCCAAACCCCAAAGAGTGGCAGATCATCCAAAACCACAAAGTCTGTGATGCCATGCGTGCCAAAGAGGACAACCTCCATCTCCCCCGCGCAATAGAGCATAAACTCTTCTTTACCGAAAGTGAGGCAGAGCGCGATGCGCTGATAGAGAAGCTTCAAAAGGAGGGCTTCAGGGTGCAAAATGAGATTGAAAATGAAGAGGGCATCAAGGGGCTAAGCTTCTATCGCATCGATAAGCCCTTCTATCACGATATCGATGATCTGACCCTCACGCTGATCGACCTGCTAGAAGCACACGGTGCCAGCTATGACGGCTGGGAGACAAGCATCGTCAAATCATAACACCACTGGGGTCATTGGCACGGTTGATAATCTCCTGCAATGATACCTTTGAAGAAATCGGGGTGGCTTCGATACCCTTTTTCTTCAAATACTGCAACACCACCGAAATATACCCCTCAAATGCATCTTCGATCGTCTCACTCAAAGCGATCTGGAAAGTCACATGCTGCGGCACGATGCCTATGAGCATCGTTTCTGGCACTTCATAGCCTTGCAGTTCAAGCATATCGAGGCACTGAATCACCCCGATCTCATGTGCTCCGCCACTGTTGAGTCCATATCCTGCAAGCTCCTGTGCCGGAATGGCATAAATGGATGCAGGATCATCCTCCAGCTCGATGGCGTCAAGGATCAGGATCGGATCACCTTCAATAAAGTAGTTGAAAAGATTGATCCCCTGCACCCCACCGTTAATGATATTCACGGCAGGTTCAAAGGTAAAGTTCTGTGACAGATAGCTCGCCGCATAGACACCAAGCCCGTCATCTTTTTGCAGTATGTTGCCTATACCTATGATTGTCATTTCGCTTCATCTCTTTCTGAAAGTGGCTATTGTGGTGGGCAGATGAAATGACGCATATTGAGTGTCTCAAGCTGATCTTTCCAGGCGAGGATATAGTGGGTATCATCGATTGTGTAGAACGCATGTGTATCGGGGAAATAGTGCTCTGCCACTTTTTCAAATCCCTCCTGAGTGAGAGATGAAGACGTCTGCACAAGCCAAACATAGGCAATTTTGCGAAGGGCATGGATCTCTTTGCGTTTGCGTACGGTATTACGAAAGTATGTTTCGCATGCTTGGATACTCATATCGTCATCTCTTTTGAAAGTATCGATCACTGCTTCTATATTTTCTGCTGAAGCGAGTTTTTTCCAGCGGTCATGACGGTACTTGTGGGTATAGGCAGGCAGAGGTTTTTCTTTGGTTTTGGTGATGAGGTAGTCTATACTTTGCAGGTATGCTGGCGCATGCGCTTTCAAGAGCGCCAACTCCTCTTCAGTGAGATCATCCCGGGTAGTCGTATGCTTGATGAGTAAGCCCTCTGTCTGAAGAAGATCGTGTTGCTTTAGGGTTTCAAGGATCTCCGGCTCTTTGATCTTCTGACTGTCATGGATAAAAGCAATAATATAGTCTCTAAAGCAGCCGTACTCTGTCTCTCTGAAGATATCGCAAAGCGCTGCAATATCTATAGGGGAGGAGGCTGTTTGGAGGCTCTCCTGGAGTAGCGTAACAGGTGACATCAGCTCAGCATCCCTCGGATCTCATCTTCATCGATCTTGTCTTTATCATATTTGACGACGGCGATATTTTCTGTTTCATTGACATATTTTTCGACGATCGCGTCGTGATTGAGTCCCATTACCTTCTCTCTGTCGAAGATATCCAGCGGGAGGTAGACATTCCCGCGGTTGTTGGGGTTTGGCATGGTCGCAACCCAGATAAACCAGAGAACGGAGAGCCCCATCACGATGAGTGCAAGGGTTTCACGTCCGTAGTGCTGCATCACCCATCCTGCGAGCAGTCCTCCAAAGAAAATACCGGTGTAGGCAAAGGTGTTAGCAACTCCGAGTGCGGCACCTTTCTGGTGGACTTTGGCAAATTTGGCGACAAAGCTCTGAAGCAGCGGTTCAAACATATTGAACCCGATAAAGAAGAGTACCACCCCAAGGATAAAGACCCACGGAGTCGTCGCGAAGCCCATCGCCAGGAAGCCCAGCAGGATAGTCACGACGGAGATCATGAAGACCTCTTTGCCTTTGTTGTACTTCTCACCGAAGATCGCTGCGGGAGCCATCGCCAGAAAGCCGAAGATCATCGCAGGGAAGTAGACTTTCCAGAGTTCCGCTTTGCTCCAGCCAAAGCCGCCTGCCGCCTCTGGCTGTGTCATGACTACAGGGATGATGTAGAATGCCATCGTCATGATAGAGGAGTGGAAGAGGAAAGTGATATACATACGTACCAGCGCCTTGTCCTTAAAGACATCGGCGACTTTCGCCTCCTCTTCGGCATAGGAGTGGACGATCTTTGGAGGCTGGGGTACAGCGGTAAAGAGGATGAAGATCGCAGCGACTGAGAGGATGGCAGTCAGCCAGAAGAGCTTGTCGATCCCCCAGTGTCCGCCCACAATCGGTGCGATGATCATCGCAGCGGCAAACGACAGTGCAATGGTACCTCCCAGTATCGCCATGGCATGTGCACGCTCTTCCTCTTTGACCAGGTCGGCAACCATTGCGGAGACGACCGAGCCGATCGCACCTGCACCCTGCAGGAAGCGTCCGAGCAAGAGCATATAGATATTGTCAGAGAGTGCCGAGATGACGGAGCCGGCGATAAAGATCAGCAACCCGATAAGAATCGCTTTTTTACGTCCTATCTTGTCACTGAGTAGTCCGAAGGGTACCTGAAAGAGTGCCTGTGTCAGGGCATAGCCCCCTACAACGACACCGGCGAGGAACGGGGTAGCACCCTCCATGTCGAGTGCATAGATAGAGAGCACCGGAAGTACGATAAAGAGTCCGAAAAATCGCAGAGCCACGATGAGGCTCAAAGGCATGATCTGTTTAATCATCTTGATATCTCCAATAGGGTAAAATTTGTCTTAATTATATTCCTATTAAGTAAAACAGAGGTTAATTGCAATGAAGATAGTCTTGGCTACGGGAAACAGAGGCAAAGTGCGTGAATTTCAGCAGATGTGCCAAGATGAAGTCGTGCCTTTCTCCGATCTTTTAGGCGAGATGGAGATTGTAGAGGATGGGGAGAGTTTTGCGCAGAATGCTTTGATCAAAGCACGCACGATCCATGAGAAGCTCCAGCAGCACTGTCCCCGGAGCCCCTATATTGTGATCTCTGATGACTCCGGGATCTCTCTGCCGCTCTTGGGCGGTGCTCCGGGGATCTACTCCGCACGCTATGCCGGAGAGCAAGCGAGTGACAAAGAGAATCTCTATAAACTGATCGATGCACTCAAAGCCAAAGGTGTGCAGCATACCCCCGCCTACTACACAGCTGCGATCGCGATCGTCTCACCCTATGGTGAATATGTGGTACACGGCTGGATGCATGGTGAAGTGATCGATGAAGCCAGAGGAGAAAAGGGGTTTGGATACGATCCGATGTTTATCCCGGAGGGGTTTGAGCAGACACTCGGAGAACTGGATGAGGATATCAAGTCGGAGTTGTCTCACCGCAGCAAAGCGCTGGCGTTGGCGAAGCCTATTATCAAGATGTTGCAAAAGAAATAACGATAGGACAATAGACGAGGAAATACAATATGACAAAAGAACAATTTATGAAAGACCTCCAGATCATCTATGATGAACTGCAGCAGCGTCAAGAGAGTCTCAACCGATACTATGAGCTGCTCGAAGAGGGCAAGAGGCATGAAAGAGCCGAGAAGGTAGTGGGTGCCTTTTTGGAGCTATTGGGACTGCCCCAGACCAGAGAGACCAAAATGGCGGCACTCAC
>WFYB01000222.1 GCA_015490315.1 Sulfurovum sp.
CCGCTATACCCAAAAAGGCAAGATCGATCCGCTCTCTTTCTACCGGGTACTGCGTTCCAAAAATCCTTCGCCCTATCTCTTTTTGCTAGATTTCGAAGATTTTTCTATTTGTGGGTCGAGTCCCGAAGTGATGGTGCGTCTGACCGATGGAGAAATCCTGCTGCGCCCCATCGCCGGTACACGCAAACGCGGCAAAAATGCTGCACGGGACAAAGAGCTCGAACTTGAGATGCTAAACGACCCCAAAGAGTGTGCCGAACACCTGATGCTCATCGATCTGGGACGCAATGATGTAGGACGTGTTGCCAAGACGGGAACAGTCAAAGTAACGGAGATGATGCGCGTCGAACGCTACAGCCACGTCATGCACATGGTCTCTGATGTGGAGGCGCAGATCCTTGAGGATAAAGATATGTTCGATCTCTTTGCCGCTACCTTTACGGCAGGGACAATGACAGGTGCGCCCAAGATCAAGGCGATGGAGCTGATCGCCCGCTTCGAGGGGCTCAAGCGCGGTTTCTACTCCGGTGCCGTAGGCTATTTCTCCTTTGACGGCAATATGGACTCAGCCATTGCCATCAGAACATCACTGATCAAGCCCGACTCGATCACACTACAAGCAGGCGCAGGGGTCGTAGCCGACTCTAAACCGGAGCTTGAGTATCTCGAAGTCAAGAACAAGCTCGGTGCCCTCCTCTCCACACTCAAAGAGATGGAGAATCTCTAAATATGGACAAAGAGATATTTGCCATCTTCGGCAACCCCGTCTCCCACTCCAAATCTCCACTGATGCACAACTATGCCTTCAAGGGACTGGGCTACCCTGGCTGTTACAACCGCTACAGACTTGAGGATGGTACAGAACTTAGAAAAACTTTTTTCGATCTGGGACTCAAGGGGATCAATATCACTGTGCCGCACAAGGAGCATGCCTATAACGCATGTGATGTGCTGGATGATTTTGCCCAAAAAGTGGGTGCAGTCAACACCATCGTTGAGAGAGGGGGGAAACTCTACGGCTACAACACCGATGCTCCCGGGTTTCTCAAGGCGATTGCAGAATTTGAGGAGATCAAAAGCGTGCTTTTTATTGGGGCAGGAGGCACGGCGCAGTCCACTGCCGTGATCCTCAAAGAGGCAGGCTACCAAGTCTCCCTGATCAACAGGAGCGCAGCGAGACTTGAGAAGTTTGCCAAAGAAGGGTTTGAGACAGCTACCTTTGAGGCGTTTACCCCAAAACCCTATGATCTGGTGATCAACATGACCTCTGCCGGTCTGGAAGATGAGAGCCTGCCTGCCCCCAGAGAGATCCTTGAGGCACTTATCCCACAGGCAAAAGCGTGTGTCGATGTGATCTACGGCAAAGAGACACCCTTCTTGCGTCTGGCAAAAGAGCTTGACAAGCCGACTAAAGACGGCTCAGATATGCTGCTCTATCAGGGGATCATCGCGTTTGATCATTTTACCGATCACCGCTACAGCTTTGATGAGATCAAACAGTATATGCAAAAGGCCTTTGACTGATTACTCAGTCAAGCCTTTGAGTATCTTCTGCATCCCTGTTTGGGCTTTTTCAAGTACCTCTACATCTTTTGGATCTTCTATCGCCATAGAGCTCATCCAGTTATAGACAGAAGGAAATGCGATCTCCATCTGGTCTGCGCCTTTTTTCTTCGCCAGATAGAGAGAGCACGGCGCAAATGCACCCGCTTCGGGATGACTCTTGGCGATAGTATAGATGACAGGCAATTTACAGATCGAATAGACCTCGTAAAAATCATACCCCTCATACTTGGCATCATCAAAATCATCTCCCAAGTTGTTAAACCCTGCAATCACAAATCCATTGGGAGCAAGCTCTCCCTCAAATCCCATCTTGAACTCATCGAGCTCATCCTCCCAGTCTTTCGGATCTATCTCCATACTGAACGTAGTGACAAGATCACCCTTTGGTGGTTTGGTCTGATAAGGGAGCTTCTCATAATGCCCCTTGGGCATTGCAGTTTTCAGTACATCTCTCACCTCATTCTTGAGTGCCTTGAGTGTGGCATCATCTTGGGGAGCATGCATGATCTTTGCCATCGCCTCGGCACTCAGTGATGCTACCGCGATGCTCTTGTCTCCCTTGTGGGTATAGATAGACATACTCATCGGGGCAAAAAGTCCTACGTTGGGATACTTCTTTGCCAGTTCGAGTACTTTGTCCTTTTTATAAAATGTGAAAAGGTTGTAGATATCAAAATCCGATGACTTAAACTGCTTTTTGAACGGGCCGTTCATGTCGCGGTTGGCAGAGGCCGTAAATCCCGCTTTTTCAAATGCGCTTTGAATGCTCGCCGGTGTGATCTTGCCGTCACTGTTGTCCGAGACATATACCTCTATATCCTGCTTGAGACTGTTCTCCTGCGCTGGAGCTTTCTGAGCAGTCATATTCTCTTTTGTATCTTTGGCAAGCGCCATCCCCACAATAAGGAATACTCCCAAAATACCTCTCATTACTATGTTCATTTATCATCCTTTTGTTCAATCTTTTACTAAGAGAGTATAGTCAATAAGTGTAAAAAATATGTAAAAACCGGATCACAGTTTGATATAGACAAACCCGCGCAACTGCCGCTCAATGATCTCTACGATACCCGCAGTAGCATATACTATATCATCCAGAAGCGCTTTTTTATCTATCTTCAGTGTACGCATCGAATTGCCGCAGGCGATAAACTCTACATCATAGGTCATCAAGGCTTCTATGCGTGTACGTATCTCCTTGTCCCCGTTTTTCAATAAAGCTTTGATACCTTGAGAGTAAGCTACAACGACTATCTCTGTATTTTCAGGACGGTAATATTTCATAACGTTGTTGATGGTACTCAAGACATGATTGACCTCTTTTTTATCTGCACTGTCTATGGAAAAGACAATTTTTCTTGGATTGTCAATCGCCGGCTTTGGCTTGGCAAACTCCGTTTCGGCAGCCAGACCGGACATGAGTGCCAGAATCATGACACAGAGTGTAAGTAGGCTTCGCATGGTTACTCCTTTTTAGTTGCTTTTGCTTTCTCTTTGGCTTCTTTTAGCAGTGCCAAAAAATCCTCTTTCCCCCAGGCACCCGGTATATTGAGCAATACTTTGCCGCTGGCATCGACAAAAATGAACGTCGGTGTAAGCGGTGCTTTCAGCCCCAATGGCAAAGCGTGCTTTTTGACATCGATCACAACGGAAATGAAATCATCATTCAGTGCCTTGACCACATCATCCTCGATCATCACCTCCCGCTCCATCTTTCTGCAGAAATGGCAATCTTCGCTCATCGCTTCGATCATCACAATCTTATGCTCTTTTTTGGCACGCTTCAAAGCCTCCTCAAAACCTTTGGGGCGTACACTTTTTTGTGCGATCACCTTTTTATCAAAATCATAGAGGTAGTCGCCTATCGCTTCGAGTTCATCCTCAGTTACTTGTCCTTTAAGGCTTGGCATCGTGTCAAAGTACCTGAGTACCTCTTCGAGGCAGACACTCTTCTGTTTATCTGGATGCAACACATAATCACTCATAAAAGCTGTCACTTCCATACGGTGGATATCCTCATCACCCTTAGGATCCCCGATACGCTGCTTCAACCGGTAGGAGAGTTGGTTGAGTGTCGGTGCTTTGAGCTTGAGGAGTGTATTGTTCCTGTCGAGGAAATTCTCTTTGAGTTTGGACATAGGGATAAATGGCGTATGGCACGAAGCACACTTCTTCCCAAAAAGCGCCTCTCCCTCACCGGCAAAAAGTACCACACATGACAGTAAAATCGCTATCACAAATAACTGTTTCATTCGTCCTCATCTTCCATCATTTCCAACTCTCTATAGACATGTGATACATTGCGTCTATGCAGCGCATCATAGAGTTTGAGTTGTTTAAACGCAGGCATTGTTACCCTTTTGTTCACCTCTTCAAGCCCGATATCTTCATCTTGTGCCTCGATGATCTCCCGCTTCATCTCTGTGAGATAGTCTCTTAGCACCTGTGTCGCGTTGGCATCCGTTCTGTAGCCGTGCCCTCCTACAATAGTCTTGGCGTGGTAAGCATCTATGATATCCAGTGCTTCCAAAGATCCGACCAGAGAACCGTCCCGAAGCGAAGTCAGCCTGTCATTAAAGACCAGATCACCTGCAAAGAGTATACCCTTTTTGGGAAGATAAACGATCAGGTCACCTTTGGTATGGGCGATGGGGACTGGCTGACTTATTTCAAAAGATTCATCACTGGTCTTGATCGTCATATTGCTGTCAACGATCCTGTCAAGCGTAACAATCTTCGTTTTACCATAGAGCGCCTTTCCCAAGATACGCTCCATACGGGTAGGCATACCGGCAACGATATTTTGCTCATAACTCCTCGGACCTATGAGCAAAGCACCTTTGCTTTTGTAAAAACTGTTTCCCTGCCAATGGTCATCATGGTCATGGGTAATGATTACATATTTTATGGGGAGCTTTGCGATCTTCTGCATCTGTGTGTACGCCTGTGAAGCATACGCATAGGTAGGACCGCTGTCGATGACAACGAATCCCTCTTTGGTTTGGACAAAACATGTGTTGACAATGTTCCCGCCGTTTTGAGGGGAGACTGTCTCTGTCTTTCCAAAAAAGCAGTAGGTATTTTCTGCTACTTTTTTGGGATGCAGCCCATAGTCAAATGCGTTCAAGGAGACGACTATCAGACTGCACAGTAGGAGTTTGTATATCATCACAACCCGTTAAAACAGATAGTTGAACTCGAGACGGTATTCGTTGTAGGATACATCCGCTTTAGTAGTATTACCCGGATCAGCACTAACAATACCAACACGTGTCTTCATCTGGAAATTTTTCGTAAAGTTATACCATGTATCTAGGTGGATAATATTGCTATCGGCTTGTACACCTGGTTTGTTATCGTCAAAATCCTGAATTGCATATCTGACACTCGCTTTGAACTTTGGTGTGAACTTATAGACAGCTCTGATCATGTATGTCTTGGTATTCGCATACCAGTTATACTGCGCCATGGCACGTGTAAATCCGCCTGTAGGGAACCCTCTCCATGGAGCTACAATATCTGCTTTATTTGCAACCTTAGAATACCCTAGTCTAAAAAAGCCTTTTTTACTTGGCATCTTCAAATCGATTCTTGCATTGAGCAGTGATGAGTCCAAAGACCCGTTCACACTTGGGTCATATCCTGTAAGTGCTTGTCCTTTAAGGTTTTTATTGCCAGCGATAGCACCGCCACCATCATCTTTTTGCAAGAAATATCTTACACCGGGTCTCACCGCCCATCCACTCTGCCCCAATGCCACTTTATAGTGTGCCTCGGCAACAAAGTCTTTCACAACACCCGGCACCTGAAGATAACTGAGGGTCAAATCAAGGTTATCTATGTATTTTGTTCTAAAATCAGCAAGATATAGTTTGTGGTTAGGATCTTCCCCCGCAGCTGTAAATGCACTATAGCTCAACCCTTTGTGAACAGCAGAATCATCATTGTTGTTCCATTTACCATATGGGGTACCAGAACCATCTTTAAAAGTTATAACATCATGAGAATTTTCATGATCTCTAAGTTTCTGTGCACCGAAATAGGCTACCCTGAATTTGGATTTTGGTGCCACTTTGGCAGCAACGGTCACACCGTCGAATGTATTGGGGATCATCTTGGTATCGTTGGATTTTGTAAAGACCGACTCAAAGAGCTGACGTCCTACCCGTGCATCGATCATACCGTTGTTGTACTCCAAAAATGCCTGTCCGATCGTATGAATACCAAAGCCCCCACCTGTAGCTACTTTATAGCGACTAAAGGTATCTTTCCCTGCTTTTACAAAGTTCACTTCGTTACTATCCATACGGA
>WFYB01000223.1 GCA_015490315.1 Sulfurovum sp.
AGTGTTGGATTTATAGAGTCTCCACAAGGAGGCTTTGTTAAGTTCAAAAGATATGTATTTGGACAATATTTTCGCACAAGCGTAAGAGCGTTCTGTGTAGAAGCAAAAGGAAATATATGAAATTTAGCGAATTTGACTTTCACCCCGATCTCTTTAAAGGGGTCAAGATAGCGGGATTTAAAGAGCCGAGCCCTATCCAGGAGATGGCGATCCCCATCATCAAAGAGGGTAGAGACCTCGTGGCTCAGGCACACACCGGTACAGGCAAGACCGCAGCATTCGGTCTGCCGATGATGGATAAGCTCGCACGTGGAGAGATCGAGCGTGCATTGGTGATCACGCCGACACGAGAACTGGCGACACAGGTGGCTGATGAGCTCTACCACTTGGGGCGTTTTGCCGGGCTGCGTACCTTGACAGTTTACGGTGGCGTCGGCTATGGGCGTCAGATCGCTCTGATCCACAAGGGAGTGCAGATCGTCGTCGCTACACCCGGACGCCTGAAAGATCTCTATAAAAAAGGGAAGATTGATGTGCTCAATCCTGAGATTGTAGTGCTTGATGAGGCAGATGAGATGCTCGATATGGGCTTTTTGGAGGAGATCAAGGAGATCTTCGAGTATATCCCGCAAAACCGCCAGACACTGCTTTTTTCAGCAACCATGCCCGAGCCGATCAAAGAGCTTGCTAACCATATCCTCTATCAGCCGGAGTTTATCTCGGTCGTCGGTGAAGATGAAGAGACCACCAACAATGTGATCGATCAGCGTTACTATGTGATCCATGAGGAGCAGCGTGATGAAGCGATCGTGAAGCTGCTCGAGACAGAGCCTATCAACAAGTGTATCATCTTCTGCCGGATGAAGCGGGAGGTCGACAGACTTGCTGAGCACCTCAATGCACTGGGCTTCAATGCCAGCGGACTGCATGGAGATCTGGAACAGAACGACAGAGAACAGATCATCAAAGCCTACCGCCGCGGAGAGACCAAGATTATGGTCGCAACTGATGTGGCGGCACGTGGGCTGGATGTCAAGGATGTGACGCATGTCTTCAACTACCATATTCCGTTTGATCCTCAGTCCTATGTGCACCGTATCGGACGTACAGGACGGGCAGGCAAGAGCGGACAGGCGATTACCCTGGTAACGACCGAAGAGTTCCGTGAGCTGCAGCGTATCCAGAAAGAGGTGGGTGCTCAGATGCGTCTGGCGACGATCAAAGGTGGTTCTGACCTTGATGAGAAGGGTATGGAGTATCTGGCTGAAAAGATCAGAGATATCCATATCCATCCAAATGCAGAAAAGATGCTCGATTATATGGGGGAGATGGATCGCCAGACACTTCTGCAGAAGCTGCTCTCCGCCTATATGGAGAGTGAACAGAACAGTATCGGTTCACAGATCGGCTTTGATCAGCAAACCGTCGATGAGATGCTCCAAAGCTATGTGAGTGAGCAAAAAGCTACACGAAGCAGCAATCGTCGAAAAAAGCGGAGATAATTCACTGCTTTTTAACTAACACAAAGCAAAACAGTTTTAAAATTTGTAAACCAAATTATAAGGTGACTACATGGAAATTGATTTAGTAGGTGAAAGTATCAAATTTATGATACTTGGGATGACGATCGTGTTCCTGTTCCTCTTCGTTCTTGTTCAGATCGTGAAGCTTCAAGCTTTTATTATCAATAAATACTTCCCGGAAAAAGCGCCAGAGATACCCCAGTCTACTCCTGCGGGTAGTGACAACGCGCATCATGTAGCTGCGATTATCGCTGCGGTTGCAGAGTTCCGAAAAAATAAATCCTAAATAGATAACAAGGTTAAGTAATGGCTAAAAAATATATTGATGTAATGGACACTACCTTTAGAGACGGCTTTCAGTCTGTCTTTGGGGGTCGTGTGCTGATGGATGATTTCTTTCCCGCAGTCGAAGCGGCGAAGCAGGCAGGTATTACGCACTTTGAGTTTGGAGGTGGTGCAAGATTTCAGTCACTCTTCTTCTATCTTCAGGAGAATGCCTTTGAGATGATGGACGGTTTCAGAGAGATCGTCGGTCCCGATGCCAATCTTCAGGTACTTTCGCGCGGTATCAACACCGTGATGCTGGATACCGCAAGCCGTGAGATGATCGATCTTTTTGCTAAGATGTTCGCAAAACACGGCACTACGACTGTACGTAACTTTGATGCGCTCAATGATGTCAATAACCTTGCTTATTCAGCAGAGTGTATCAAAAAACACGGTATGAACCACGAAGTGGTAGTGACAATGATGGATCTTCCTCCGGGATGCAAGGGTGCGCATGATGTGAACTTCTATGAGCAGACACTCAGAAGTATTCTTGACAGCGGATTGGAGTTCGATTCTGTTGCATTTAAGGATGCCTCCGGTACAGCCAACCCTCACAAAGTCTACGAGACGATCAGAATGGCGCGCAAGCTTCTTGGTGAAAGTGTGCACCTCAGACTCCATACGCATGAGACGGCAGGTGTCTCTGTCGCCTCCTACCTTGCGGCACTCGAGGCGGGAGCCAACGGTATCGACATGGCTGCAAGTCCAGTGAGCGGGGGTACATCACAGCCGGATATCCTGACAATGCTGCATGCTACCAAGGGTACCAACTTCAATCTCGGTGATCTGCAGCTTGACAAAGTATTGAAGTATGAAGAGAGACTTAAAGAGTGTCTTGCAGACTACTTTATCCCACCTGAAGCGACACAGGTGTCACCACTTATTCCATTCTCGCCAATGCCTGGCGGTGCTTTGACTGCCAATACACAGATGATGAGAGACAGCGGTAACCTCGATAAGTTTGACGAAGTGATCGCAGCGATGAAAGAGGTCGTAGAGCGTGGTGGTTACGGTACTTCGGTTACACCGGTCAGTCAGTTCTACTGGCAGCAGGCGTATGCCAATGTGATGTTCGGGCCATGGAAGCAGATCGCTCCGGGCTACGGACGTATGGTACTGGGCTACTTCGGTAGAACACCGGTTGCACCGGATCCTGAGATCGTAGAGCTTGCAAGCAAGCAGCTTGATCTTGAGCCGACCAGTGAAAACCCGCTCGATATTGCAGACAGAGATGAGACCAAGTCGATCGCATATTGGGAAAAGGTACTTGAAGAAGAGGGGCTTGAAGCGACTGAAGAGAATGTCTTTATCGCAGCGGCTTGTGATCAGAAAGGTATAGCGTTCCTCAAAGGGGAGAGCCCTCTGATGGTAAGAAAAGGTAAACAAAACAACAGTGGAGAAGCAGATATGGCAGGAAATTATACAGTAGTAGTCGATGGTAAGAAGTACAGTGTACAGGTAGCAGAGGGTGATGCGGATATTCAGATCTCAGAAGCGGCACCGACAACCGCACCTGCAGAAGCAGCACCGGTAGCAGCGAACGGTGTAGGCAAGATAGAGATCCATTCACAAACACCGGGCAATGTATGGAAGATCCTGAAAAACCCGGGTGATACAGTAGAAGAGGGTGAGAAGATCATGATCCTTGAAGCGATGAAAATGGAGAT
>WFYB01000224.1 GCA_015490315.1 Sulfurovum sp.
ACCTCAAGGAAATCCTCTTTGGCACCGGAGACCGATGCTTTCTGGATCGCAAGGATCGTATCACGGCTAAAGTCATGGAACTCTTCACCCTTCTTAAACTTGTAGAATCCACCCTTGTAGAGCGGCAGTTTCTTGCCGTCAAGCTCAGTAGTAAATGCCTTTTGGTGTGCCGCATTGAGACGTACTTCGATATCTTCGTATCCCAGACCCGGCAGCAGTACCTGTGCACCTCTGAAACACTCCTCTACCATCTCACGGCTGAGCCCAAGAATATCAAAGAGCTTGGAATTTCTATAGCTCGATACTGTTGAGATACCCATCTTTGACATGATTTTGAGGATACCCGCTCCGATCGCCCGGCGGGATTTACGCATCATGTAGGGCATATCCTCCGGATCAACATTCTCCTCACGCAGAATATTCTCTACTGTATAGTAGAGCAGATAGGCATAGACCGATGCCGCTCCAAAGCCGATCATCGTAGCAACAGAGTGCGGATCAAACGCCTCACCGGTCACCGCAACGATACTGGTAAGATGGCGAACTTCTGCATCAAGTAGTGCATTGCTCAGGCGGCTGACCGCCATAGTCATCGGAATGACATTGCACGTTTCATCGAGTCCGCGGTCATCGAGGATGATCGTACGGATACCTTCATGCTTGACATCTTCGATGATACGCTCTACAAGTGCATTGAGACTACCGCGCAGATCACTTGTGTAGGTTGTAGAATAGCTCTTGCACTTGTAGCTTGGATGGTACTTTGGATCCTCAGGATTGCCAAACTCCTGAAGCAGTTGGAACTTCTCTGCAGACATCACAGGAGAGACTGTCTTGAGACGGATTGCATGGTCTTCTCCGTCACTGAGGATATTGTGTGTTTCACCAAAGCCGGTATTGAGACTCATAACGATCTTTTCACGGATCGGGTCTATCGGCGGGTTGGTCACCTGTGCGAACTTCTGCTTGAAGAAGTCTGTAAAGTTACGCTGCTTTTCGGAGAACGCTGCCAACGGCGTATCATCACCCATCGCACCGGTGGTCTCTTTGCCTTCATGTACCATAGGCTTGATCACTTCACGGATCACTTCAAGCGTATAGTTGAAGTAGCGCTGTTTCGCTTCCATATCACGCTTGCTGCCCGCCATATTGCTGACTTTGACATCGGTTGTATGCTCTTGCAGATAGGTCATGTGCTTGTTGAGCCACTGGGCATAAGGGTGCTGAGATTTGAGATAGTCGTTGATATCCTCATTCTTCATCACTTTGCCTGACTCAAGATCGAGTCCGATCATCTGTCCTGACTGCAATCTTCCACGCTCTACGATCTCCTCTTCCGGTGTCTCAAGAACCCCGTACTCTGAAGAGATCAGCAATCTGTTGTCTGTCGTGATGATATATTTCGCCGGTCTAAGTCCATTTCTGTCAAGCACACATCCGATGAACTTGCCATCTGTCAAACTCACTGCGGCAGGACCGTCCCACGGCTCAAAACAGGTAGAGACATACTCATAAAATGCCTTGAGATCCGGATCCATATTGGGTGCATTGTGCCATGGTGCGGGGATCAACGATCGTGCCGCCTTGAAGAAGTCCATACCGTTGACACGGAGGAACTCGAAGAAGTTATCCAGACTTGCCGAATCGCTCATCCCTTCCTGGATGATATCACCGATACGTGAGAGCTCCTCATCGGTAAAGATCTCACTTTTGGCACCCTTGACCTTGGCTGCGACATTGAAGCGGTTGGCAGTGACAGAGTTGATCTCACCGTTGTGTGCGATCGCACGGAAAGGCTGTGCCAGTTTCCACTCCGGCAGCGTGTTGGTGGAAAATCTCTGGTGAAAAAGACAAAACGAGATCTCGAAATCCTCATCGGCAAGATCCTTGTAGAACTCCTTGATATGCGTAGGCATCACGAGTCCTTTATAGGAGACGACCTTGGTAGAGAATGACGGGATATAGAATGACGTATTGGCTTTAAGTGCATGTTCGATCTCTTTGCGTGTCAGGTAAACAAGGGCATCAAAGCGTGCTTCGGAGATCGCCTCTTTGGGTGCGACGAACACCTGTTTCATCGTTGGCAGAGATGCAAGCGCCTGTTCTCCCAGTGCATTGGTATCTACCGGTACCTCTCTGGTATAGAGAATCTCCAGACCGTTATGGGCACATTTCTCTTCGATCACATCGAACTCTGAAGGGTCGGTAGAGAAGACCATCGCAACAGCGTAATTCTCCGGCAGCGTGATACCCTCTGCCGCAGCCTGCTTGGCAAAAAATGTTTTGGGAAGAGAGAGAAGAAGACCCGACCCGTCACCCGTCTTGCCGTCTGCTGCGATCGCACCTCTGTGCATCATACGCGACAGTGCAGTGACTGCATCTTCCAGATTTTTGTGTGAAGGGGTATTGTCGATGGATGCAAGCAGTCCAAATCCACAATTGTCCTTAAATGAAGTAAAGAGATCTCTCATATGCCAACCTTAAAAAATAATATATCCATGCACATTATTGTGCCTGTAAATGGTGGCGATTATACCCAAAATGCGGTTAAAGGCTCTTTAAGCTGCCGCTCTGCCTGCATCTGTCAAGGCTTTTAGCGGGTTTTCACAATCCTCTTTTTAACATCAATTAACGTATAATTGATCTCTCTGCCTAATGTTTCACAACGGTTTCACCCGATGGCGACAAAGGAGCACCTCACCCATGAAATGGGCGCTTGCGTTTGCGACTGCCAGAGCTATCGGGTGAAACCGACAGAATTTTAGAGATTTAATTACTATGAAAACGGAGTAAGATATCAAAGGGTTTATACTCAAGGTCAGCAAAGCCAAAAATGAGGACTCCATCGCCACTGTTCTGACCCGTCACGATGTGCGTACCTACTACCGTTTTTTCGGTGCGCGGCACTCTATTTTGCAGCTGGGCAATCTCATCGACTTTGAAGTAGAGGGGGAGGATGGACGCTTCCTGCCGAGACTGCGTTCGCTCTCACATATCGGTTTTCCGTGGCTCTACGACCACAACCGTCTACTAATATGGCACAGCTTTGTGGGGCGCTTCGAACCCCATCTGAGGGATGCAGGGGAAATCGAGACATTTTACTATGACCTGCTGCTCAACGCTGCAAAAAAATGGTACAGACAAAACCCCAAAAGGATCGTCATAGAGAGCTATCTGCAGCTCCTTGAGTATGAAGGAAGGCTCTACCCCCAAGAGCGATGCTACATCTGCGAGAACCGTATCGAAGAGGAGATCGCCCTGATGCAGGCATACAAGCCTGCACACCCCCACTGCATCTACGCCCCTGCCCTGCCGAGCAAAAAGATATTTGATCTTTTCAAGAGTAAAAAAACTGTCTTTTTGGAAGACTATGAGGTAGAGCACCTCTATGAGGTCGTTATGAAGGGATTGTGATATAATAGTTCCATTATTTCGTCAAAAGGAGAGAGCATGGCATATATCACACTTTGCCAATATGAGGATATGATCCCTGAGATCAAAGAGAAGGCGGCACCGATACTCGAGAAGAGCGGACAGCTCGGAGAGATATTTGAGCTGCTGGCACTCGACAAAGACCTCTACTTTGCTACCGACACGATGGTACAAAACTTCCTTCTCAAAGAGACCCGTTTGCCCTACAATACCAAAGAGCGGATCGCCCTGCTTGTCTCTCTGGCAAACAACTGTACCATGTGTGTCGATGTACACAAAAATATCGCGAAGATGCTCGGCATGACAGAGGCGGAGGTCGAAGAGACCCTGCAAGGTATTGATGCCATCGATACAGACGAAAAGGAGAAAGCCCTGCTTCAACTCTGTCTCAAAGCATCAGGCAGTAAAAGCTACAAAACCACACAAGAGGATATTGATAGACTCAAGGAGATGGGATGGAGTGAGATGGAGATCCTTGAAGCAGTCAAGATCGCTGCCTATTTCAACTATATCAATACCCTTTCCAATGTCTTTGGACTGGGGAAATAGCAGATTGGCTATTCCAGATAAAGGGTATAGAGATTTTCCTCTTCTGAGGTGATACGGATAGAAAGCTCTTCCACGATTTCAGCAAACTTCTTCCCAAACTCCTCATCCAGAGGAACATCATCTCTACTGTAATAATCAAAAAAGTGCAGGACATCTTTTTGTATCTCTTTGATCGACTCTTCAAAAGATTTGAGGATAGACAAAGCGCCGACATCTTCTTTGTAGTACTCTTTGAGATACCAGTATAGCTTGATATCTTCTTCCATAAAGTGTCCCAACAGTTCCATTTTGAGAGACTTGAGCAGCTTCTTGACCTTCCCTGTCCCCAAAGCACCTTCATCCATCGCTTCCTGTATCTTGCCGATATGCGATACAAGTACTTTGTGCTCATGATGAAACTTGGGTATTAGCCTCGCATCATATTCAGGCACATGGCTTTTCTTTTTCTCTTTTTTCTCAAACAATCCAAACAGTCCCATTTCCTATCCCCCAACCATTACTTTATATAATATTAATTATAACATACTTTATATAATATTAATTATAACATACTTTATATAATATTAATTATAACAGGAGAGAAGATAGCGGTTTTTGATGCAAATCAAGGAAAAAAATATCGTTTTATGTTAATAAGCGTAGAGAGATTATCAGATAATGTACTGATGTTTAACAGGTTTTGAGAAAGCGTCAGGAAAAAGGACTATGCCTTTTTCACAAACTCCTGCTTGAGCTTGATCGCTCCGACACCGGGGACTTTGCAGTCGATGTTGTGACCGTCGCTGCTTTCGACCAGACGGATACCTTTGATCTTCGTACCGACTTTGATGCCGCCGCTGCTTCCTTTGACCTTGAGATCTTTGATGACTGTGACGGTATCACCGTCTGCAAGGATATTACCGTTGGCATCTTTGACCACGAGAGATGATTCATCCTCAGCCGATGCATCTTTGCTCCACTCATGTGCACACTCAGGACAGATATAGAGACTGCCGTCCTCATAGGTATATTCACTACCGCATTTTGGGCAATTTGGGATATTTTCCATTGTTTTCCTTCGATATAGATTTGACGTATTTTACTCTTTTTTCCTTACTTAAAGCCTCCGAAAAACTGCAAATTCGAGTCGGGTCGATGACGACAAAGGAGCACCCAACCCCTGAAATGGTCTTGCCTCCACGGCTTCGCATCGCTCCGATCGTTTCGGTTCCGAAGCTACAAAAGACAAGCAGTTGTCTTTTGCTTACGCTTCTCATGTTTGCGACTGCCAGAGTCATCGATCCGACTCAAATGTTTTTCAAAAGGATCAATTACTCCGCCATTTTCATCCGTGCCAGCAGTCCTGCTGTAGTGGTATAGCCTACATCGGTGTACTTGAGCTTGCCGTGGCTGTCGTAGATCAGCGTCGTAGGAAACGCCGAGAGGTGAAAGGCACGGCTCCATCTGCCATCCGTATCGTTATAGACCGGATATGAGACCCCTTTTTTCTCAAGATAGCTACGGATCTCTTCGTCTGTTCCTGAATTGTTGGCGACAGTAAGTACCGGATAACGCTTGGCGACCGCATCGACATTGGCTGCCTCCATACCGCAGACATGACACCAAGTCCCCCAGAAGTGGATCATCAGCGGCTTGCCCTTCTCATAGTGAAACTGCTTGCCGTCAATCAGCCTCACCGCCACATCGGGTACCGTGTCGGTGGTCAGTTTGGGCTTGCGTATCGCACCGATGACAAGCATCAGTACAAATAATACTGCCAAGGTGATCACAATCTCTTTTGTAAAATGAATGATTTTTTTCATTGTTTTAATATCCTTAAGTTTTTTTCTAAATGCCCTCGGTACTGCTCTTTGTAGAGTGCGATATGTACAAGGATTGGATAGAGCTGATAGAGCGGCACTTTGACCGTCTCGAAATCATCGCTTAGCGGATGTATCCGCTCATAGGTTTCCCAGAAAGTATCACCAAAGTTATCAAACATCCTTAGAAATGCCAAGTCCATCTCTCTGTCACCAAAATAGATCGCAGGGTCGATCAGTACCGCTCCGTCATGTTCGAACAGGATGTTCCCGCTCCACAAATCACCGTGCAGCAGTGAGGGGGTGATCTCCGACATATCAATCAACTTATAGATATCACGGCTGAGACGCTCAAGTCTTTGCAGCGTGGCGCGATCCAGATAGCCCCTCTCGTAACAGATCTCTGCCATAGGCATGATGCGCATCTGCCCCAAAAAGAGTCCCCAGTTGTACTGTGTCTGCTCGTTGTGCTGAGGAAAGGAAGCGATCGTAGTGTCATACCAGTAGCCGTACATCCGCGCATAGTTGCTGACACTATGAAGAGCCGCAATGGCTTCTGCTGCCATCACCTCCCTGTTTTGCTCATTCATCTCCTCTTCTTCAATATATGTCATGAGTAGATGACTTTGCGATACATCATGTACCGTAGGGACAGCAATATCGTGCTGCCTCATATCTTCAAGCATTTTGGCTTCAACAATAAGTCTCTCTGAGGGATTACAAGTTTTAAGTAGATAGCGTCTTTTTTCTGCTTCAAGGAGATAAATGGGTCCGATTTGCCCCTGTGCAAACAAAGAGATATTGCCTATTTCATCATTGAGAATATCTGAAAAGTAAACCCTATTGATCACCCCTGCTCCCTACTATTTGCTATCTGCAACCTACTATGACCTACCCAATATCCAGCCCGTCCCAGAACTCGTCATAGTCAAGATTGGTCATGGAGGCATCCTCTTCGATGCCCTTCTCGATGAGCTTCTGCTGCTCCTCTTCAAAATAGCGCTGCAGTGCCTCTTCGAGCATGGTATTGACATCTTTGCCAAGCAGTTCTCTAAAGG
>WFYB01000225.1 GCA_015490315.1 Sulfurovum sp.
ATCTGCTGTGCGCCAAAGAGTGGCTTGGAGCCTACTGTCGCCATGGCAAAGGAGGGGATGAAGCGGGCGAGATGTTTGATAGCGCTTTGGGTACGTGTACGGGTCTCCTCTTCGCTCCAGTTACTGATGATCTTATCCATGAGGTTTTGCGGCAGCTGCGGCTGGCAGCTTTGTGGGGTGTTGGCGACGAGTCCCTCTTCGTAGAGGGTGATCTCTTTGGTCATGCCGTGAAGCTGGAAGTATCCCTGAGGGTAGGGGGTGAACTGCCCCATGCCGCGCGGTGTACCCCGCTCCCCGTGAAAGACGATCTCCGGCCAGAGATGCTTGCACTCTCTCTCCCAGTGGCTGACATAGGCGGCCTTGAACTCTACCATGCGCTCACAGGGCACACCGATCATATCGTCTATCTTGCCGGTGAGAAACCCTGCGGCATTTATCAAATAGTCAAAGTGCTTTTGGCTTGGCTGCCCGTTCTGGACGGCGGTGATCTTCCATCCGCTATCGCTTTTGTCTATCTGTGTGACTTCTGTCTCAAGTCTTAGATCAACATTGGGCATCTCGGAGAGAGCGAGCATCTCTCCTGCACCGATACGAAAGAGGTTGAGCCCATACTCCTGTACGAGGATGACAGGAAACTGTATGGCATCCAGATCGACCTCGTGGGCAAAGGGGATCATCCACTCATCAGGTCTCTGCGGATGGGGTACGATCGGGCGTTTTTTGAGTGACTCTATCGTCTCTTTGTCATAGAGCCTGAAGTAGTCTTCAGGCTTTCCGAGCACTTCATTGGCGGGGTCTTGCGCGATGAGTGCCCGGTAGTGTACCGTGAGCTTCTCCAGTCTTGGCAAAAGATGTGCCATAGAGCGGGAGCAGTAGGCGGGCAGGGCAGTGATGGTCGGACGGTGATCTACGCCGTGCGGATAGAGTCTGGCAAAGGCGATGGACTGTTCAAGGAGCTTGATGCACTGCTCATCACTGATCTCGGGATAGAGGTTTCCCCCGGCATGCAGGTGACAAAAGGGCGGACCGCTCACAAGGCTCGATGCCTTCTCATAGAGTGTGATCTGCGCACCTGTACGAGAGAGCAGCAGGGCTGCTGTAGAGCCTGCGATGCCGCCGCCGATGATCGCTATCTTTGCTTGTGTAGCAGACATTTGTTTCCTTTTTCCATTGGGGTACCAATATACCCTACAGGATATTTAATAACTCTTTGAAATTATCTATCACAACGGTTGGTTGATGTACTCTGATATCTTCACCATAATTATACCCATAAGTCACGCCTACCGAGTCCATGCCGCAGGCGTTGGCGGCGAGGATGTCGTTTTTTGAGTCGCCTACCATGAGAGTTTCGCCAACTCCATATCCCAAGGTGCTGCAAACATGCAGCAGTGGGGAGGGATCGGGCTTTTTGAGCGGTAGTGAGTCTCCGCCGACAGTGTAGTCAAAGAGATCGGAGAGGGAGAGCTTCTCAAGGATCGGCGCGACAAAGCCGTAGGGCTTGTTGGTGACGATGGCGAGGGTGTAGCCCTCTGCCTTGAGTCTGGCAAGCGTCTCGGGTACTCCCTCATAGGCATAGGTCTCTTCGCAGAGGTGCTCACGGTAGTACGTCATAAATGCCGAGAGTGCCTTCTCAAAAAGTCCGCTATCGATACTCTCATCCTCTATGTCACATTTGCCAAGCAGTGCACGTTTGACCAGCATCTGCGCACCGTTGCCAACCCAGTGGTGGATCGTCTCAAGATCATAGGAGTCGAGCCCAAAGGTCTCAAGCATCCTGTTGACCGCATATGCCAGATCGGGGGCAGAGTCTATCAGTGTGCCGTCCAGATCAAAGAGTATCAAATCTTTATTATGAAGCTTCATGTTTCGGATTATACAGATTTAAGGTAAAATGTCAATCAAAATAATCTATTTCAAGTAACAGCAGCCAAATATGAAACCCATCTACCCACTCAATGTCAAAAATGAATTTGTCTTCAACTCTTCTCCCAGAGATTTTATCGTCGAGGAGATACCACTCTATGCATTTAGCGGTGAGGGGGAGCACCTCGTCGCCAAAGTACGCAAGAAGGATATGACGACATGGGAGATGCTAAGTGTGTTAGCCAATCATCTGGGTATCCGCAGGCGGGACATCGGCTATGCAGGGCTCAAAGATAAGCATGCGATGACCATCCAGTATATCTCCCTGCCCGCAAAGCTCGAAGAGAGACTCTCGGGCTTTGCCCACGAGAAGATCAAGATCCTCGATACCACCAGACACAACAATAAAATACGTATGGGACACCTCAAGGGCAACCGCTTTGAGATACGGCTAAAAAAGGTGCTGGGCGTACAGAAAGATAAACTCGACTCCGTACTGGCATGGATAGACAAGCACGGGGTACCCAACTACTTTGGCAATCAGCGCTTCGGTACCAAGGGTGACAACTGGCTAGAGGGCAAAAAGCTAATCGAAGGCACCCTCAAGATGCGTGACAAAAAGACCCGTGAGTTTCTGATGGGCTCCTATCAGAGCTATCTCTTCAACAAATGGCTTGCCAAACGGATGGAGATCAATCTGCTGCTGCAGGAGTTTGGCGAAGCGGAGGCGGAGAAGATCATGGGGCTGGATGAGGGTACGCTCAAAGGCACCAAAGATCAGGAGCATTTCTACAAAATCCTTCAAGGGGATCTGATGATGCACTACCCCTACGGCAGAGTTTTTGAAGCAGAAGATACAGCCAAAGAGGCGGCGCGTTTCGCTACCAAAGATACGGCACCCACAGGACTGATCCCCGGCACCAAGACCAAAAGGGCAACTGGCTCAGCTGCCGTGATCGAATCACAATATGACGAAGCACTGCCGCTGAATGGTGCCAGACGCTACGCATGGATACAGGTAGAGGATATCAAGAAAGAATACATCTCGGAGCGCGCACACTACGAACTCTCCTTCACCCTCCCCAAAGGAAGCTACGCGACCAATGTGTTGGATGTGCTGCGCGGATCGAATGAATTTTAAAGAAAATTGAAGAATTTGACATTTTTTTGCTATTATCATGTTAATCAAGTTATAAAGGATAAAAAATAAGATGCCTATAAATTATAAATGTATGTCTTTGGTTGTAGCTTCTACGCTCTTGGTCGGTTGCGGAGGTGGTGGAAGTACGACTCCAAATAGTTCCTCATCTGCAACACTCAACCATACACCTGTAGCAGATAATAAGAGTGTAACAGTCAATGAAGACGGTAGTGTGAATATAACGCTAAGCGGTAGTGATGTAGACGGAGATACTCTGACATACAGCTATACACAGCCTGCGCACGGTACACTAAGCGGCACTGTCCCAAATCTGACCTACGCACCTGCTGCTGGCTATAGTGGTAGTGACAGTTTTACCTATACTGCCAATGATGGTACAGTTGATTCTGCACCGGCGACGGTGAGGATTGATGTGGTTGGAAAGCAAACGATCAATGTATCTACGCTGCCTTATGTAAAAAATCTAGGCAAGCAAAGCAGCATTATCGCTTCAGTAAATATGGGAAACCAACCCAAAAGTCTCTATATCCTTTTGACCAATGAGAGCTACAGCATATCTGCATCTGCAACTATTTCACACAATGCAAAAATAGTAGCAGTTGCAAAAAAAAGTAAAATTTATAATCCTTTAAACGATAAGATCTCTCCTAAAATTATTCGTGACCCCGCCTATGTTCAGGCATTTAATGACAAAGCAAAAAAATTGCTTCAAAAAAGCAGAGATACTGACTACCAAGCTAAAAAAATAAATATAGTAAGAGAAGAAAAAGATATTGCAGGCAGCAGCACAGCATCTTTTTGTACTGAAATAGATCAAAATACTAGAGACTGTATTAGCCAAACTAACGCAACAGCTAGAAAAGTAGTTTCTGGTATCACAACACCATTTGGATCCAAAACACTCAATATATGGGTCTCTGATGACAGCTTTGACAGTGGCTCGGGATGCAGCAAGGCAAGGTGTGTCACACAGTCTATGGTAGATGCATTGGCGGATCAGTTTTTGAAAGCTGGGTCGGATAATGATATCTATGACTGGGTGAGCAATATTTACGGAGAGGAGTGGGGCAGCGATGCACAGGCAAAATATGGTAACCTCATTGCTGCCAATAATGAGATAACAATCCTTCTGACCGATATCGAGAATGACAACAGCCCCAACGGTGGCACCATAGGGTTCTTCCATCCGAAGGATAACTATGATCGCAGTAGTGTAAGTGGTTCAAATGAACGGATCATGTTCTATGCAGATGCTGTGATGTTTGCCAATACGGATAATAATGGTTTCTGGCAAAAAGAGATGTACTCAACACTCGCACATGAGTTTCAGCATATGATCCACTTCTACCAAAAATCTGTTTTGCTTGATGCCGATGATGATACCTGGATCAATGAGATGCTCTCCGAGACGACAGAAGATCTTATCGCTACCAAGATTGAGCATACTGGCCCTAGAGGTGTGGATCCTGCGGATGGCAGTGCAGGCAGCAGTGGTAATATAAAAGGAAGATACCCTCTTTTTAATGAAAACAACACACTCTCTCTGACTTCATGGAGTAATACCCTTGCCAATTACTCAGAAGTAAGTGCATTTGGTACTTTTCTGGTACGCAACTATGGCGGTGCCAAAGTACTGCATGATATTGTCTATAACAGTTTGCAGGATGAAGATGCTGTGATGGATGCAGTACACCAAACACCGCAGGGCAAAGGGAAAACATTTGCAGATCTGCTTAGAGAGTGGGGTATTGCTGTAATGTTCTCTGATGATGACAATCTACAGGATCTGCCGACCTACAATACAGGTGATTTTACAGTTGATAGCTACAATAATAGTACCTATGAGTTGGGTTCTATCAATTTCTTCAACTATGATCCTCAGCCTACATTGCAAACAGGTTCAGGTACAGTGGCACCACAAGGAAACTACTACTATAAGGTGGGTGAGAACTTGACAGGTGTAATTGATATAAATCTGAGCCTAAATGGTACAACCGAAGCTACGATTATTGTCAAATAGAAGGAGTATAGCAGTGAAAATATATACAGTTTTGGGTATTTTGGGATTAGGAGTGATGATGGGCTGCGCACAAAACGGTGATTTGGAACTTGAAGGGGGGCTTTATGTGAAAGGCTCTGAGCCGCATACCTATCTGGTCATTGAAGATCAAAAAAGCCATAAGATCTACAAGATACAGAATGCAAAAAGATTCAAATTGGGACAACGACAAAAGGAGATAGTCAAGCTCAAAGCAAAGCTTGTCAAAAAAGCTATTGGTCCTGGCTTTCCTGCAGTGGTGGAAGTCGTAGAGGTCAAATAGACTTCTGAGTGTTTTCGCGCTATTTACCGCTCTTTCTTACGATATCTGCACCAAGCTTTGAGAGCTTGCCCTCTAGATCATCATAGCCTCTGTCAAGATGGTAGATTCGTCGGACGTTGGTCGTGCCTTCTGCAACGAGTGCGGCAAGTACGAGGGCAGAGGAGGCTCTTAGATCAGTTGCCATCACATCTGCGCCATAGAGTCTGTCTACCCCTTTGACTGCAGCGATTGAACCTTTGAGCCAGATATCTGCACCAAGGCGGTTGAGCTCGCTTACATGCATAAATCTGTTCTCAAAAAGGCGCTCCTCGATCAGGCTTTCACCATCTGCCATGGTAGCGACTGCCATGAACTGTGCCTGCATATCGGTCGGGAAGCCTGGATACTCTGTGGTGATGAGATTGACAGGACGGATCGTCTCGGCAGGGTGGATTGTGATCTTGTCACCTTCGATATCAAAACTGCACCCCATCGACTCAAGCTTGTCGATACTCGCACGGATATGTCCCGCATCGACCTTCTCAAGTGTGATAGATGAACCTGTAATGGCTCCGGCACAGAGGTAGGTACCCGCTTCAATACGGTCTGGGATGATCTCCACCTCTTTATATTGAAGCGGCTTACCTCCTGTACCTTCGATGCGCAGTTCGCTCGTACCGATCCCTTCGATGGTGACACCTGCATCACGGATCATCTCACACAGTTGTACCACTTCGGGCTCTTTGGCTGCGTTGATGATGGTCGTGGTGCCGTGTGCAAGTGCGGCTGCCATGACGATATTTTCGGTACCGCCTACGGTAATTTTGTCGAAGATGATCTTGGCACCCTTGAGACCCTCAGGGGCTTCTGCACGGACATAACCGCCTTTGATCTCGATATGGGCACCCATCGCTTCGAGTGCTTTGAGGTGTAGGTCTATGGGGCGTTGACCGATGGCACAACCGCCGGGAAGGCTCACTTCACACTCGCCAAAACGCGCAAGGAGGGGACCAAGCACCAAGATAGAGGCACGCATCTGAGAGACGATCTCATAGACTGCTTTGGTAGAGTTGATCGCACCGTTGTTGATCTCGGCACGGGTGTTTTCGTGTGTGACTTCTGCACCAAGCATCCCAAGGAGCTTGAGAAGGGTACGGATATCTACAACATTAGGCAGGTTGGTCAGCCTCACCGGTTTGTCACTCAAAATCGTCGCTGCGATGATAGGCAGGGCAGCATTTTTGGCACCGCTGATTGTCACTGAACCTTTGAGCTTTTTGCCGCCGTTTATCTATAGAT
>WFYB01000226.1 GCA_015490315.1 Sulfurovum sp.
AGTTTACCCGTTTTGGGCATGCATTGCACAAAGGAAGTGTGGATTGGATGTCACACGGCTGTATCCACATCGGTCTTAAAGATGTACCTGTCCTTTACCGCTGGTCACATCTGGGCATGCCGGTAGTGATCACAAGACACAGCTATATGCCTTTTGCCAAAGAGGATCTTCGGAGGATTTATCTACGAAGATAGTTCGGTAGCTCTTTCATAAGCGGCTTGGATAGCATCGATGCAGGCCGCTCTGACATTGCCCTCTTCGAGTGCACTGTAGCCTGCAGCAGTGGTACCGCCGGGGCTCATCACTTCATCTTTGAGCAGTGCAGGGTGTTTCTCCTGTACGAGCATACCGAAACCGTCAAATAATCCACGCATCACCTTCCTCGCATCTTCCCGTCCAAGACCTTGTTTGACAGCACCGTCGGTGAAAGCTTCTGCAATCAGAGCGAGGTATGCCGGCCCGCTGCCGGCAAGTGCGGTAGCGATGTCGATCTCTTTCTCGGAGTTGAGCCAAAGGGTTGTACCGATAGCGTTGAGGAGGGTTGTCGCACGCTCTTTGCCGCTTGGATCACCGGTCAAAGTAGTCAGTGATCTGCCGATACTTGCGGCAAGATTGGGCATACTTCTGACGATCGCTTTGGCTTTGATATGCTTTTTGATCGTCTTGATCGGGGTGCCCGCAAGTACTGAAATGAGCAGGTCTGCCTTGCCGGTGAGCTTTTTGCCCACCTCTTCGACATTGTTGGGTTTGATACAGAGGATCACCTTTTTACCTCCGATATCAAAATTATCCATCAGGTGTTTGTCGATATGGATACCGAGCGCTTTTTCAAACGCTTCGAGTTTTTCCATATCTCTGCCTACCACTTCTATATGGTATTTGCCTCTGAGACCTTTGGCAATACTAAGTGCCATGTTTCCGTTGCCGATAAATGTCGCTGTTTGCATCCGAGCTCACTTTCTACTGCATCATTTTTGAAATATTATAGCATAAATAGCAAATAGACAGAGACAATATTTGGTATAATGTCGGCAATGCAATAAGAGGATAGATGATGGAAGCATTTTTGAAAGAAGCAAAGGATGCCAGCAGGGCACTCTCGACGCTGGGCGGCAGAGAGAAAAACGATATCCTGTGTCAGATGGCAGAAGCACTTAGAGAGAACCGAGAGAAGATTTTGAGAGCCAATGCGCTCGATATGGCTGATGCAGAGCAAAATGAGCTGAGCAGTGCACTCAAAGATAGATTATTGCTCGATGAGAAGCGTATCGAGGGTATGGCAAAAGCGATCGAAGAGATCGCATCACTCAAAGAGCCTGTCGGACGGGTGCTTGACGGCTGGTATGCGGATGCCGGTTTCAAGATCGAGAAGGTGACAGTGCCTATCGGTGTGATCGGTGTGATCTACGAGTCGCGTCCCAATGTCACAGCTGATGTAGGCGCACTCTGTTTCAAAAGCGGCAATGTCGCGATCCTTAAAGGGGGCAAAGAGGCGCAGCACTCCAACCGTGCTA
Organism: Sulfurovum sp.; assembly: GCA_015490315.1. Classification (GTDB taxonomy): domain Bacteria; phylum Campylobacterota; class Campylobacteria; order Campylobacterales; family Sulfurovaceae; genus Sulfurovum. Next base: position 1,515 of record WFYB01000226.1, read on the forward strand.
TTGCTGATTTGCTTCAAGCAGTACTGGTAGCAAACGGACTGCCCAAAGCAGCGATCTCCCTGCTGCCGGACAGCAGCCGTGAAGGTGTAGCGAAGCTCATCAAACAGGATGCCTATGTTGATCTGATCGTGCCAAGAGGCGGTGAGGCACTGATCCGCTATGTCTCTACCAATGCGACTGTGCCGGTGGTCAAGCATGACAAAGGTCTATGCCATACATACATCGATGAGGATGCAGACTTTGACAAAGCATTGCAAGTGGCTGTCAATGCAAAGTGCCGTCGTACAGGTATCTGCGGGGCACTGGAGACCCTGCTGATAGATGAAGCGATTGCCCAGCAGATACTGCCTCGTATTGCTGAGGCGTACAGGGCACAGGGTACAGAGATACGCGGATGTGAGCGGACAAGAGAGATCATCGCCGCCAATGAAGCGACAGAGCAAGACTATGAGACAGAGTATCTGGAGAATATCCTGACCATACGGGTGGTTGAAGGTGTAGAGGGTGCTATCTCACACATCACCAGGTACGGTTCGCAGCATTCTGAAGCGATTATCACCGAGAACTATAGCACTGCAGAGCAATTCCTCAATGAAATCGATGCGGCATGTGTCTATCTCAATACCTCGACACAGTTCACTGACGGTGGTGAGTTCGGCTTTGGTGCAGAAGTGGGTATCAGTACCAACAAACTACATGCCAGAGGACCGATGGGCGTGAGTGAATTGACGACATACAAGTATAAAATCTATGGTAACGGTGAGACCCGCGCATAGAATTTATTGTATAAGTGAAAAAAGCAGATAGCTCTAAGGCTGACTAAAGTTTGATTGGTTAGAATGGTGGCAAAATAAATATATAGGAAATACAATGAAAGTACAAAACGAAAACAGTGTAGTAGCACTGGAGTATGAAGTAAAAGATGCAGCTACCGGTGAGGTAGTAGATACAAACAAAGGTGGTCAGCCGCTTGAGTTTATTACCGGTAAAGGTCAGATCATCCCAGGTCTTGAAAAAGGTCTTGAAGGTATGGAAAAGGGCGAAAGTGCTGATATTCTCGTCAAAGCGGCAGATGCTTACGGCGAAGTCAACCCTGAAGCAAAACAGACACTGCCTATCGAGCAGTTCGAGGGTGTAGATCTCAAAGAGGGGATGACACTTTACGGACAGGGGGAAGATGGACAGACAGTACAAGTCACAGTTGACTCTTTCAATGACAAAGAGGTGAACATCGATTTCAACCACCCACTGGCTGGAAAAGACCTGATGTTCAACGTCACTGTGCTTGACACCAGAGAAGCGACACCTGAAGAGGCGGCTTCCGGTCAGGTAGGGGGACCGGCACAAGGTGGTTCATGCGGCACAGGATGCGGCTGCCACTAATTTTTGCATTATTTGGTGCCATCTTCGTTCTGAAGATTGGCACTTCTCTCAGTCACGTACTGTCTGTACGCTCCTTCGTTCAGTACCAACCTTCAAAACAAATCTGACAACAACTAAAGCTTTATTACTGTATTTTGGACAAAACGGCTACGTTTCCCGCACTGCACATCAACTTTCCATACAAATCTAATACTAACTCAGACGAAATATTTTTAGTCCTCTTAACTTTGAGTACCTGCTTTAGTTGGTGATTATGTAAACGATAATTATAGATACTTAAGTAGCATTTTGTCACTCTGGAAAAGTGCTATAATGAAGACAAGTGAAAAGGAGCCTATCCTTTGACCTGCAATCATTCAGAAGGAGTATAGAAATGGCTGATACAATTCAACTGGTACAACATGAAGATCATTATGACCTGATCCTGCCAAACGGTGAAAGATGTGAGAGGGTAGCAAGCTTTACAGAAGATGATCCAAGCAATTTTTTACAAGTAACAACAGAGCGTCTTGGGTTGGTGCCAAGAGAGATGAGAGTAGTAACGGGTGGAAAACCGAGAGAGCTCAAAAAACGTGTACTCGCACTGACCGGAAAATATCTTATCATGGATTATCTAGACCATGATGACAAGCCGATTCTTCAGGTATTTGTCAATCCTGACTATGAAGAGATTATTGATGAGAGTCTCAACGATTATGTAACTGATATGAAAGATATTGTCTATACCGACTATATGGCAATGGCGTAAGCTCTTTACTGATGATAGTATGACAATTTGTCATACTATCTCCCCTCTTTTACCTCTGCACGCTATACTTCTGTTATGGATCACAAATTTATGATACACAACACAGAGAGTGAAGCGATCGTTGTAGGTATTTTTCTCTTTTTTGCCGCCCTCTTTTTTTGGAAGCTTATTGGCCTTATGAGAAGCTATAGTGCCGATAAACTGCTGAGAAAGTCCCGAAGTATCAAACGTATCAAAAAACTGAGCTGGGAATCGTTCGAGGAGCTCTGCAAGGTGCTGTTCGAGAAGCAGGGATGGCACGTGCTTGGCAATGAAAAGAAGGGTGCTGATGGTGGGGTAGATCTGTGGATGAAACGCCGTATGCGAAGTGCTATTGTACAGTGCAAACGCTATGATGATGCGATGGTGACGATCAAGGTGATCCGGGAGATGTACGGATTGATGCATGAGTATGGTGTCGATGAAGCCTATGTGGTGACAAGCAGCCGTTTTACCAAGGAGTGCTACCGTTTTGTCAAGGACAAACCTATCA
>WFYB01000227.1 GCA_015490315.1 Sulfurovum sp.
CTGTTACTCTCTGCTTTGGCTTCAGCATATCTGTTCGGGGGTGGAGAGATCCAGCCGGTTGAACCTGTCGTAGAAGCACCTGCTCCCCAAGCTGCCTCTTCTGATTTTCTGATCTTTAGCAATGTCACTGCAAAAGGTGAGATCAGACCGAGATATGAGTATGTCAATATGCAAAACAACGGCAAAGACAAGGCAAATGCCTATACCAATAGATTGATGCTTGGAATTGGCGCTGACTTCATGCAGATTGATGGTCTCTCTGTCTATATGGAAGCTACCAATGTGATGGGTGGAGGAGATTATTTCAGTACCGATAACAACAAAGTAAACTATGACAAGGTCGTTGATCCAAGCCAAACAAGGATCACGCAAGGCTATCTGGATTACAAGTTCAATGATACATTGCTCCGTGTCGGTCGTCAGGGTCTCAATCTCGACAACCAGCGCTTCATAGGTACTGTCAACTGGCGACAGATGCCACAAACCTACGATGCAGCAGCTCTCATCAACAACTCTGTTGAGAACCTGAGTTTGCTGGCAGCCTATGTATGGAAGGTCAATCAAGTCAAAGCAAGTGACTTCGATACAAACTCGGTACTGCTGCATGCGGCATACACCTTGATGCCGGAGTTGACATTGACAGGGTATGACTATATGATCGAAGACTTTGCAGATACCTATGGTATCGCAGCTACCGGAAAAGTAGGTGTAAACGATACAAAGGTAACATACCGTGCAGAGTATGCCCATCAGGATGACCCGACTAATGGTACCGGCAGTGCCGATGCAGACTACTATAACATTCAAGCAACTGCAAATATGAGCGGTTTCCTGTTTGGTGCACAGTATGAAGTACTTGGCGCCGGAAAAGGCGGCAATGGTGCTTTCTATACACCGCTTGCGACACTGCATGCGCATAATGGTTGGGCAGATATGTTCCTTGCCGGTACACCGGCAAATGGGCTCGTTGACCTTAATGGGATGATCGGATACAAGTCAAAAGGATTTGGCCTTGCCAAGGTGATCTATCACGACTTCTCCAGCGACCAAGGCAGCATAGACTACGGAACTGAATGGGATGCACTGTACAAAAATAAAATCCCTGGGGTAAAAGGGCTTTCCGGACTTCTCAAGGCTTCTTGGTACAAGGCTGACAGTTACAAGACAGATACTACAAAGTTCTGGGTCATGCTTGATTATAAATTCTAATCACTCCTTACTTACCCGCCTCTTTTGGCGGGTACCCCTTTCTTGCAACTGAACCAAACTTTTCAAATACTGCCCCATTGAACCACTATGCACGATAGCAAGCTTATAAAAATTGACAAAGTTTCTCATCTATGATATATTACTGTATTACAATATTACAAAGGAGATACTCGTGATAGCAACAGTAAGACTGGATGAACATATGGAAAAAACACTTGAGAGTCTCTCTAGTAGATTACACAAAAAAAAGAGTGATGTGATACGCGAGGCTATTGCATTTTATGCGCTCAATATAGACAAGAGTAAAAATAGCAGAATACTGAGTGCCGTTGAGAAAACAAAAGAGGCAGACAGACGTATCAATGCAGAGATGGAAGGTACACTCAGTGACGGTATCTAAGGGCGAAATATGGCTGGCAAACCTTAATCCGGTCAAAAAAAATAATGAAGTAGGAAAAATACGCCCGGTATTTGTCTTTCAGAACAATACACTCAACAAAAGCGGCTACCCTACGACCATCGTGCTTCCACTATCCACACAGCTAATCGATGATGCACAGCCTATACGTATGCGTATACAAAAAAGGGAGAAACTTAAAGAAGACTCTGATATCATCATCACCCAGATTCGAGCTATAGACAACTCCAGACTTATAGAGTATTTGGCTTCCGCTACAGAAGAAGAGTTCAATAGAGTTAAAACACTTTTTCTTGAAATTATTGAATAAGGTATCCTATGTCAAACAGTAAAAAACTCCACCTAGTCAGCCTCGGCTGCACCAAAAACCTCGTTGACTCCGAAGTGATGCTCGGCAGACTCCAAGCGTATGAGATCACCGACGACAACACCGAAGCGGATGTCATCATCGTCAACACCTGTGGCTTCATCGACGCTGCCAAAGAGGAGAGTATCAATACTATGCTCAACCTGCATAACGAAAGAAAAAAAGACTCCGTACTCGTCATGGCAGGCTGCCTCTCTGAACGCTACAAAGAGGAGCTCATACAGGAGCTCCCGGAGATTGATATCTTCACCGGTGTAGGTGACTACGAAAAGATCGATGCACTTATCGCCAAAAAGCAGAGCAGCTTCTCTCCGGAGGTTTACCTCGCTACCGAAGAGAGCGGAAGGGTCATCACCGGATCGAACTACCATGCCTACATTAAGATCGCCGAGGGATGCAACCAGCAGTGCAGCTTCTGTGCAATCCCCAGTTTCAAAGGCAAACTCCATTCCCGCAGCCTCGAGTCGATCGTCAAAGAGGTACGTATGCTGACGGAAAAGGGTTTTTATGACTTCTCTTTCATCTCGCAGGACAGCTCAAGCTACGGACGCGATATGGGGCTCAAAGACGGCTTGTGTGATCTCATCAAAGCGGTTGAATCCATCGATGGTGTCAAAAGTGCCCGTATTCTTTATCTTTATCCCAGCACAACAAGTTTTGCACTCATCGATGATATCGCCGACTCCAAGATCTTTCAAACCTACTATGATATGCCCATCCAGCATATCGATGACCGTCTCCTCAAGACGATGAAGCGGGGCTTTGGCGAAGAGAAGACCATCGCGCTTCTTGAGCATATGAAGAGTAAACCTGATGCCTTCATCCGTACCTCTGTCATCGCCGGACATCCCGGTGAGAGCGAAGAGAGCTTCAACAAGCTCTGTGACTTCATGGAGAATTTCGGCTTTGACCGCTTCAATGTCTTCGCCTACTCCAACGAAGAGACAACAGCTGCCTACACCATGGAGCAGCTGCCACCAGAAGTGATTGAAAGCAGAGCCCAGATCTTGGGCGAAATCGCAGAAAAGAGCACAAAAGCCTCCCTCGAAAAGATGGTCGGCAAAACCGTTACCCTCGTCATAGACGGCGAAAGCGAGGAACACGAATTCCTCCTCTCCGCACGTCCCCTACAATGGGCAGTGGACATCGATGGAGAAGTACTTGTCAATGATACGAATGATCTGCCTGTAGCGTATGGTAAACTGTATGAAGCGAAGATCACTGAGTTGGTAGGTAATCAATTGCTTGCTACGCTGATTAGTGAGGAATGAGGAATGAGGAATGCGCCCGAACGAAGTGACAAGTGCCCTTGGGGTAAGGAACCGAAGAGGGAAGACCCTCTAAAGGAAAAAAGCTTTTCATTTTCTCTGCGTATTATCAAACTACATAACTATTTAATCAATACACATAGAGAATATATTCTATCAAAACAGATTTTACGAAGCGGTACAGCCATCGGTGCACTTGTTCGTGAAGCCAAATATGCCCAATCCAAAGCCGATTTTCTTCATAAGCTTACAATTGCATTGAAAGAAGCAAACGAAACATATTATTGGCTTGAACTATTGCATCAATCAGACTACATTGACGATACGATGTTCCAAAGTATTCAACCTGATATTGATACACTACTAAGCTTATTAATTGCCAGTACAAAGACGGTCAAAAATAAACAATGAAACCTCGGTTCCTCATTCCTCATTCCTCATTCCTCATTCAGAAGAAAAACCTTTTAGGTTTTTCTTCTGGTATCGACTCCTCCGCCCTCTTTTTCCTTCTTTTGGAAAACAACATCAAATTTGACATCGCTATCGTCGATTACGGGCTAAGGGCTCAGAGCAAAGCGGAGGTGGCACATGCCAAAGCGTTGGCAAAAGCGCACAAGCTCTACTGCCACACGATCACTGCGCCAAAGTTTGAGACAAATTTCGAAAAAGAAGCAAGGGATTTTCGCTATGAATTCTTTGAGTCTTTGATCACAATAGAGGGGTATGACACCCTGCTGACTGCCCATCAGCTCAATGATCAGCTGGAGTGGTTCCTGATGCGTCTGAGCAAAGGGGCAGGAGTCAGCGAACTTGTGGGGCTTGAACCTGTCACAGACAAAGGGCACTACACACTGGTACGTCCGCTGCTTGAGTATACCAAAGAAGAGC